>NZ_JBNHGF010000163.1:0-6009 GCF_059091005.1 Arthrobacter sp. Y3223164 | reverse complement strand
CCTCGGGGGACGGAGAGCCGCAGCGGGCGGCGCGCAACGCCGTCGTCGTCACCGGGCGCGCCCCTGGCCGCCTCCGCTATCAGCGCCGCCCTCCCCGCGGTTGTGGGCAGGATCATTGCCGGTAGGGACCGGTAGCCGCACGATGGCATGATGAGGGGATGGCGTATGAGGCTGCAGAGAACCGGTACCAGAACATTCCCTACCGCCGGGTGGGCCGCAGCGGGCTGAAGCTGCCCGCCGTCTCGCTGGGCCTCTGGCACAACTTCGGCGACGACAAGCCGTTCGAAGTGCAGGGCGCGATCCTGCGCCGGGCCTTCGACCTGGGGGTGACGCACTTCGATGTGGCCAACAACTACGGCCCGCCGGAGGGCAGCGCCGAAACCAATTTCGGCCGGCACATGCGCCAGGATTTCCTGCCCTACCGGGACGAACTGGTGATCTCCACCAAGGCCGGCTACCTGATGTGGCCCGGCCCGTACGGCGAGTGGGGTTCGCGCAAATACCTGCTCTCCAGCCTGGACGCCTCGCTGAAGCGGATGGGCCTGGACTACGTGGACATCTTCTACAGCCACCGGCCCGACCCGAACACGCCGCTGGAGGAGACGATGGGCGCGCTGGACCAGGCCGTCCGGTCCGGCAAGGCCATGTACGCGGGCATCTCGTCCTACACCCCCGAGCAAACCCGGGAGGCTGCACGGATCATGCGCGCGCTGGGGACCCCGCTGCTGATCCACCAGCCCTCATACTCGATGCTCAACCGCTGGGTGGAAGGCGGCAGCCCGAACCTGCTGGAAGTCCTGGAAGACGAAGGCATGGGTTGCATCGCGTTCTCGCCGCTGGCCCAAGGCATGCTCACCGACCGCTACCTGAACGGCATCCCTGGTGACTCCCGTGCCGCGCAGGACAAGTCGCTGTTCCCGCAGATGCTCTCCGACGAGAATCTGGACCGCGTCCGCGGACTGAACCAGTTGGCGGCGGACCGAGGCCAGTCGCTGGCGCAGCTGGCCATCGCCTGGGTGCTCCGCCGGCAAGCCAAGGGCGCCCCGGTCACCTCTGCCTTGATCGGGGCCTCGAGCGTGCAGCAACTGGAGGACAGTCTCGCCGCCGTGGCCAAACTGGACTTCACGGCCGAGGAAGCAGACGCGATCAACCGGTTCGCGGTGGACTCCGACATCAACATCTGGAAGCCGCAGGGCTAAGGGCGCCAAGGCCTCCAAATGCGGTTTCCGATCCGACTGGCCAAGGATCTTATTGATCAGGGGAAAAACCGCGTGACGGGGTACCCGGCGATACCTGTTTCCACTACGCTGTAGGGGTGCCGACCGCACCGCAGGGGCACGGCGCGGGGCACCGGAGGCAGGATCCTCCCGAGGGATGGCAACCTCAAGTAACCACTGTTGGGCCGGGGGCAGTCCCGTCTTTTTTCCGGCACCAGTGAGCGGCAGCGGCGATAGGAAGCCGGGGGGCCCGCCAGGCCGCTCATCGATGACAGGCGGACGCGCCTTCCGCGTTCCCGGCCTCCCGGAAAAGCACGGAAGCACTCTCAGTAATGAAAACTTCAGCAAGACTGCGCGTGTGGTTGATGATGACCGGCGTACTCCTGGGACTTCTCGCGTCAATCGGCGTAGCGGCACCGGCCGGTGCCAGCAGCGTGGCGGTACCTGCTTCGCATTCCGACCACGATTACGGCGACCACCACGACGACGACGCCACCCTGAAGCTGCGCATTTATGATGACGGCGATTACCGGGTAAGGGGCGAGGACTACGAAGCGAGGCGCGTCCACGTGTGGATCATCAACGTTTCGCGGGACCGCGTTGTGGATCATTTCTACGTCCGGACCCATGACGGCGACTTCACCATCCGTGGCGACGACCTGCGCTGCGACAGGACGTACAAGGCCGTCAGCTACAGCCGCGCCGACGGATGGGTGTCGAGCGACCGCGTCAAGTTCCGGTGCGACGACGACGACCACGGCCACGGCCACGGTCACCACTAGGAGATCACCCTTAAGGTAGGTATCCCAACGGTGGGGAGGGACGGGGCTCTCCCGGACCTCTTCACCGTCCTGAGCCACAGCATCACTTAAAACGGCAGTGAGGAGCCGCAGGCCCGAAAACGGCGCCGGCGGCTCCTCACCGATGTGGTCCGGTTGTGACCCGGTTCTAGGCGAACCAGGTATCCGGCGGACCCAGGTAGAGCAGCGAGCCGAAGACGGCGGCAACGGCTGCTATGACGACGGCGATGGCCGCCAGCGGGCGGGCGAGCACGGCGGCCTGCAGCTTTTCGAGGAAACCGTGCGGGGCGTCACCGCCTGCGCCGAGCCGCCAAACGTCGCCGAGCAGGCCGTGGCGGTCCATCGACTTCTCGACGGGAATCGTCGCATACGGAATGGCGGCAGAGACCACGGCCAGGATGCCGCGGCCTGCCGACCACCTTTGGTTCACCCAGGTGAAGCAGGTGCTGACGACGTAGCAGAGGAAGACAAAGCCGTGCAGGCCGCCCGCGATACTGACCGCCAGGCGTGCTTCCGGCACCAGCGCCCGCAGGAGCAGGGCCAGTAACAGCAACGTCCACGTCACCGCCTCGGCGAAGGCGACGGTACGGAACAGGGTACGCGGAGACATGCACGTCCTAGGAGACTAGTTGGCTGCGGCAATCGTGCCGTGGGTGTCCTCGGGGGTAGGGCACCCCCACTAATTTAGCCGAGGACCCGGCCACACCCGAAATGTTTCTGCACACAAGGCAACTTTGCATGGTGTGCAACTTAGCCCTACACTGGCCCGATGAGCGCACAAACTCCGGTTCCCCTGGAAGGGCTCCGTGAACGAAACAAGGCGGCTACGCGCGGCGCCATCACCGCGGCCGCCTTGCGGCTGACCAGGGAACAGGGGCCGGGCGGCTTTACGGTGGACCAGGTGGCAGCAGAGGCGGGCGTTTCGCGCCGGACCTTCTTCAACTACTTCCCCTCCGTCGAGGCGGCGGTCACGCGGCCGGTGGAAGAATTTTTGGCCGAGTCCTTCAAGCGGCTCGATGAGCGCCCGGACGACGAACCGATCATGGACGCGGTCCTGGCCACTTTCGGCGGGGAGATCAGTCAGGGCCGGCTTGCGCTGCTGTGCGAGATCTACCAGATGGGTATCGACGACGCCCAGTTGGAGCGCGTGCAACTGCAAGCCTGGAGCCAGGCCAGGCAATCGCTCGAAGACGGACTGCGCCCCCGGCTGCCGGAGAACGCCGGCGAGCTCATGGTCACGGCGCTTGCCGGTTCGCTGATCGCCTGCGCTCAGGCGGCCATGCGCATGGCCGCCACCCAAACCCCCGCCGGCGGGGCACCCGAACCGTCGGCCTTCCGCCAGCAGTTGCTCGAGAGCCTTGACATGCTGCGCAGCGGCTTCAACCCCCACTCCAAGGACTGACCCCATGGCCTCACTGCTCTACAGACTCGGTAAGCTCGCCGCGCGCAAACGCTGGTGGTTCGTCTCCATGTGGCTGGTGGTCATGGTCGCCGTCGGCGGATCCGTCGCTGCCTTCATGGGCACCCTCTCCAACAGCTTCACCATTCCCGGCACTCCCGCCCAAGCGGTTGCGGACGACCTGCGGGAGAAAATGCCGGCCGCCTCGGGCGGCCTCGGCACCATCGTGTTCACGACGGCCGACGGCCGGGCGTTCACCGCGGGGCACCAGGACGCCATTGCGGCCATCGCCGCGGACCTCACGAAGCTGGACGCGGTCAAGAACGCCACGAACCCGGTGGAATTGCAGGCCGCCCTGGACAATGCGCCACGGACGATCGCCGCCGGCGAAGAGAAGCTCGACGCCGCCGCACAACGGCTTGAGGACGCCCAGGCCGAGCTGGACGCGGGCAAGGCGCAGTTGGAGCCGGGCCTGCAGCAGCTGAAGGCGGCCGAGGCACAGATCGGGCAGCTGGAGGCAGCCGGCCAGGCGGCGATGGCCGAGCAGGCACGTGCCCGGCTGGAGCCGCAGCGGGCGCAGCTGGAAACGGCACGGGCCCGGTTGGCGGAAGCCGAACGCCGGCTGGCAGACGGCCGGGCGGAGTACGAGTCAGGCGTCGCCGATCTGGAGGCGGGGAAGCTGCGGCAGCAGTCCTCCGAGGGGCTGCGGTTCGTATCCGGGGACGGCTCGGCCGCGTTCATCCAGGTCCAGTTCGAGCAGGGCATGATGGAGGTTTCGAAGGAGGACCGCGAACAGGTCCAGGAGGTCACCGAGGCCGGCCTGGTGCCGGGACTGCGGGCGGAGTACAGCAAGGACATCGTCGAGGACATCTCCAGCCTGTTCGGAGCCGCCGAGATCATCGGCATCGCGGTCGCCGCCGCCGTCCTGGTGCTCATGCTCGGCACGCTCATCGCGGCCGGACTGCCGCTGCTGATGGCGATCGTCGGCGTGGGGGTCGGCGTGGGCGGCACCATGGCGCTCAGCGGTGTCATCGAGATGAGCTCGGTTTCGCCGGTGCTGGCGCTGATGCTGGGCCTGGCCGTGGGCATCGACTACTCCCTGTTCATCGTCAACCGCCACCGCACCCAGCTGCTCTCCGGCGTGCCGCTGATCGAATCGATCGGCCGGGCCACCGGCACCTCCGGCAACGCAGTGCTTTTTGCCGGGCTCACCGTGATCATCGCCCTCGCCGCGCTGGCGGTGCCGGGCATTCCGTTCCTGACGGTGCTGGGACTGGCCGGAGCCGCCACCGTGGCGGTCGCCGTCGTCGTCGCCTTGACCTTGACCCCGGCGATGCTGGCCATCATGGGCAGGCGCATTCTCTCCCGACGCGCATGGGCCAAGGCCGGCCTGCCCGGCCCGGCCGCCGCCGACGCAGAGACCACGACGAGGGTGGCGGACTTCCACAACGACCCCAAGCGCAGCTGGGGCAAGACGGTGACGAAGCACCCGTGGCTCGCGCTGGCCGCGGGCGTGGCGGTGCTGGGCCTGATGGCGGTGCCGGCCGCCGAGCTGCGGCTGGGCCTGCCGGACGGCAGCTCCGAGCCTGCGGACTCTACGGCCTACCAGTCCTACCGCCAACTGGGCGAGAGCTTCGGCGAGGGAATCAACGGCCCGCTCATCGTGGTGGCCGACCTCCCTGCGGGCATGGAAGGGACCGGGACCGACGAGGCGCTGCTGCGGCTATCGCAGGAGCTGCGGTCGATGGACCACGTCGCCGCAGCCGTTCCGACCGGCACCAGCGGGGACGGGCGCACCGCCGTGCTCCAGGTCATCCCCGCAGAGGGCCCGGCGGCCGAAAGCACCGAGGAGCTGGTCCATAACCTCCGGGCGCAGGCCGGTGCACTCGAGCAGGAGACCGGCATCGCGATCTCCGTGACCGGGCAGCCGGCGATGCAGATCGACGTCTCCGACAAGCTGGCGGACGCCATGCCGGTCTATCTGGCCATCGTGATCGGGCTCTCGCTGATCCTGCTGCTGCTGGTCTTCCGCTCCGTCCTGGTGCCGCTGCTGGCCACCGCCGGTTTCCTGCTGTCACTCGGGGCCAGCTTCGGCGCCGTGGTGGCGATCTACCAGTGGGGCTGGCTGGGCGGCATCTTCGACGTCCACGACCCCGGGCCGATCCTGAGCTTCCTGCCGATGATCATGATCGGCGTGCTGTTCGGCCTGGCGATGGACTACCAGATGTTCCTGGTCTCCGGCATGCGTGAATCCTATGCGCACGGCGAGGACGCCAGGGCCGCCGTGGTCAGCGGCTTCAACCACGGCGCCAAGGTAGTCACGGCCGCGGCAATCATTATGGTCTCCGTGTTCGCCGGGTTCATCTTTTCCCACCTGACCATGGTCCGGCCGATCGGCTTCGCGCTGGCCCTGGGCGTGCTGCTGGACGCGTTCGTGGTGCGGATGACGCTGATCCCGGCGGCGATGCACCTGTTCGGCAAGGCGGCCTGGTGGATGCCGGCCTGGCTGGACAAGGTGCTCCCTGACGTGGACGTGGAAGGCGCCAAGCTCGCGCAGCACGCCCCGCGGCCCGAGCAGGCCGAGGCGCAGCAG
>NZ_JBNHGF010000162.1:0-6037 GCF_059091005.1 Arthrobacter sp. Y3223164 | reverse complement strand
GCGAGGGTTTCCGGCGGCCGCCCGCGGCCGTTCTGGAGGCCGCTCCGGCCGCCCGCCCCGTCCTGCTCCCGGCCTGTTGCCGCCGGCGGTCTCGGGTTAGAGTCGGAACCATCATCGCGTCACCGGGTGCGGATGTTGCCGGCACCGTCGCATCCGCTGCCCCACGGACAGGGACAGGGGTAGTTTGCATGCGTTATGTGGTGGGATACCAGCCGGACGAGCGGGGAGCCGATGCCGTGGCATTGGCCGTGGCAATCGCCCGGACGCAGGGGACGGGGCTGGATATCGTCTATGTGGTGGCAGACAGCGCCCCCTACGTGGCGTTGAACCCCGAAGGCAGCCGCGTCAGCGCCAGCGAGCAGGAAGTCCTCACCGCCCGCCGCGAGGCCCTGAAACTGGTCCCGGCAGACGTCAACGCCGAATTCAAGGTACGGTCCGCCGAATCGTTCGCCGAAGGGCTGATCGCGGCGGGCGAGGAAGCCGGCGCCAGGCTGATTGTCATCGGCGCCAGCAGCAACAGCCTGTTTAAACGCTTCACGGTGGGCAGCGTGGCAAACGCCCTCCTGCACGCCTCGCCGATTCCGGTGGCGTTGGCGCCCCGCGGGTACCAGCGGACAGAGCCGCTGACCCGGCTGACCGCGTTCATCGGCGAGCGGCAGGGCGCGCAGGCCGCCCGGGACGTTGCCCTGAACGCGGCCTCGCGCCGCGGCCTGCAGCTGCGCCTGGTTTCCCTGGTCTCCCTGGACACCCGTGAAGCGCCGGACAGCGGCGAGGCTATCCACAGTGCCCACCTGCACGCGAACTCCGTGCTGGCCCAGGCCGCCACCGAACTGCCTCCCGGCAACGCCACGGTGACCGTGGCCCATGGGCGCAACATCGAAGAGGCCATCGATTCGCTGGACTGGGACGACGGGGAACTGGTGGTCATGGGATCCAGCCGGCTCGCCCAGCACAACCGCCTGTTCCTCGGTGCCACTGCGTACAAGGTCCTGCGTTCGCTGCCGGTGCCCATGGTGGTGGTTCCGCAGGAAGTGGACGGGGTGCGGGACTAAGGGGTGCGGGGAAGGCGGGGGATCGGCGGGGGCTCCGGATCAGGCCGCCGGCAGGCCGCTGCCGTGACTGTTGCGGCGCCGGGCGGTTCCGGTCTCCGCCCTGGCCGCCGGTAGCGGCCGTGTCTTGGCCGCCCGCCGCCATCCGGCACTGGTAACCTCCGTCACAAGCGGGTGTTTGTCTCACGTCATGTGTCAGCTTCCCGCCGTGACGCGCCTCAGGCGCACGTCGACGAGGGGGGATCCTGCATGAGTGCTGTGCGCCGCTACGTTCTGCCGGTGGTTTGGCTGGCGATTTTCGCCGTCATAGCTGCCGCGCTCTTCAAGCTCGCTTTCGTGGATGGCATGCGCGCGGAGGCGGTCGACCAGCAGCCTTCGGCCCGCCTGGTCACGCCCAGCGTACCCGCGGCCGTGGGCACGGTGATCAACGTGGTCCAGCTCGAGGGATCGGTTGCCGGCGACCCCGCCGTGACCGTGCGCAGCACGGCGGAAGGCACGGTGAACCACCTCTTCGTAGAGGCCGGGGCGAACGTGGCCAAGGGTGATGCGCTGTTCCAGGTGCAGAAGCCGGTGGAACCCGACGCCGTGCAGCAGGTTTCGCTCGAACCGGATCCGGAGGACGAACCGGCCTTACCGGCTGCCCCGGCGTATACCTACGTGAACGTGGTGGCCCCGGCCGCCGGCAAGCTGACCGACCTGTCCGTGCTGGTGGACCAGCAGGTCTCGGTCGGTGCCGAAGCAGCCGTCATTTCCCCGGGCACCTTTTCGGTGACCGGGACACTGACCGCCGAGCAGCAGTTCCGGCTGCTCGACCGCCCCAGTTCCGCCACCGTGACCGTCATGGGCGGTCCGGCTCCCTTCGAGTGCAAGGCCGTGACGGTCGGGGAGAGCCCGGCAGCCGGGGCCCCGGGACCGGTACCGGAGCAGCCCGGGGATCCGTTCGGGCCGGCGGCCCCCGCGGCGACGGGCACCGTCAACTGCGCCGTACCGGCCGATGTCAGGGTTTTCCCCGGGCTGGGCGCGACGATCGATATCACGGCCGGAACCGCCGAGAACGTGATCGTGGTGCCCACCACGGCGGTCCGCGGATCGGTGGACACCGGCCTGGTGTGGGTGGTGGAGGACGACGGCGGGGCGCCGGTTGAGCGCCCGGTCGCCCTGGGACTGACCGACGGGATGCAGGTGGAGATCGTCGACGGGCTGGACGAGGGCGACCTGGTCCTGCAGTTCATTCCCGGCGCGCCGGGGGACCAGATGATGCCCGGGATGGAAGGCGATTTCGGCATGGTGGGCGGATGAGCGCTGCGGCGGCGGGGGCCCCGCTGCTGGAGTTGCAGGGCGTGACGCGGAGCGTGCACATCCCGGACCGCGGCCCGCTGCACATCCTGCAGGGCATCGAGCTGAGCATCGGTACCGGCGAGCACGTGTCGATAGTCGGCCGGTCCGGGTCGGGGAAGTCCACCCTGCTGAACATCCTGGGCCTGCTGGATGTGCCGAGCACCGGCGAGATGTTTTTCGAGGGGCGGGCGGTTTCGTCCCTCGGGGAAAAGCAGCGCGCCATGGCCCGCGGTGCCCGCGTGGGATTCATCTTCCAGCAGTTCAACCTTCTGCCGGGCCGTACAGCACTGGAAAACGTCATGGTCCCGCTGCTCTATGCCCGCGGCCGGCAATTCTGGCGGCGCGAGCGGCTGGCCGCTGAAATGCTCGATCGGGTCGGCCTGGGCGACCGGCTGGGGGAGAAACCGCACAGGCTCTCCGGCGGTGAGCAGCAGCGGATCGCCATCGCGCGGGCGCTGGTGCGCTCGCCCAGGCTGATTCTTGCCGATGAGCCTACCGGCGCCCTGGACATCGAAACCGGGCAAAACGTGATGGCCCTGCTGGACGAGGTGGTTCGGGAGTCGGGTGCGGCCCTGGTGACCATCACGCACGATGCAAACGTGGCGGTCCTGGCCCAGCGGCACTATCGGCTGGGCGACGGGATTCTGCACGCTTCGGAGCAGGCAGCATGACCGGCGCCGTTGCCCTCCTGGTCGAGGCATGGGCCGAGCTGCGCATCCACAAGACCCGGGTCCTGTTGGCCTTGATCGGCGTGGCGCTGTCCGTCGCGGCCCTGACCACCGTCGTCGGGCTCGGCAACATGGCCAGGGAAGGCATCGTGCAGGGGCAGGAACAATCCGGAGGCCGCGCAGCGACCGTGACGGCTGAGGTCCACCTGCCGACAGGAACCGAGGAACCGGCGGTCCTGCAGGCCGCCTTCGAGGGGCTCGTGGAACGCTACGGCGTGGAATACGCGAGCCGCCGGGCCTTCGCCCAGGTTCCGTTCCAGTTCCCCCACGGCGTCATGACGGCCGAGACCACGGTGGTGGACCGCAGCTACGGCGAGATGCGGCGGGTCAACCTGGTCACCGGCCGCTGGTTCACGGAAGCCGACGCCGCGGCGCTTGCGCCGGCGGTGATCATCAACGAAGCATTCCACCGGCAGCTGGGTGCACCGGACCTGGCGCTGAACCCCGTGGTGCAGATCTTCCAGCAGCGGCCGATCGCGGCCACCGTGGTGGGAGTGATGCCGGACTTCCACCAGGAAGCCATGGCCCAAGCCATGATGCTCACCAACCACTACGAGCGTTGGGGCCTCGGCGGGGAGGCAGGTCCTCCTCCCGTGCTGGAAATGTGGCTCCCGGCCGAGCTCGAGCCGGGCCTGAGCGCGGCGATCGCCGGTGACCTTCAGGCCCAGTTCCCCGATGCCCAGGCGAATGTGTACCGCAGCGACTATGCCGCCTGGGGCGACCCGTTCGAGGGCATCCAGTGGGCGGTAGGCGGCATCGCCGGCCTGGTGCTGCTGCTGGGCGCCGTGGGACTGCTCAACATTTCGATGGTGACGGTCAGGTACCGGGTGCGGGAGATCGGCATCCGGCGCAGCTTCGGGGCGACCTCCGGCCGGATCTTCTTCGGCGTCATGCTCGAATCGGTGGTCGCGACGTTCGTGGCCGGCGTGGCGGGGGTGATGCTCGCCGTCGCCGTGGTGAAGAGCCCGTGGATCCAGGACCTGATCGCCCAGGGCATCAGCGAACTGCCGCCGTTCCCGGTGGAAGCGGCGCTGCTGGGCATCGGCGCCGCGACGGCCGTCGGCGCACTGGCCGGCCTGATCCCGGCGGTGGTGGCCGTGCGGGTCAAGGTGATCGACGCGATCCGATACTAGTGCTGGGCCTGCCCGGCGGGCCGGACCGAAGCGGCAGAGCCCGAAGTGCCCGAGGGTGCGTTAGCCTCCGGGTATGCCTCTCCTAAGTCGTGCCGTTCACGCGGCGAAGGGACACGTGTCCCACAGGTGGTCCATGCCGGTGCCCGCGGCCCGCCTTTGGTGGGGGCTGACAGACCCGGAAGCCTTGCCTCATTGGCTGGGGACATTAACGTCCGGGCGGTTCGTCGGCGGGGATGTGGTGACCATCCAGCACGCGGAAAACTATTGCTGTACCAGCCGGATTCTGGAATGTGAACCGGAAAAACTGCTGCACATGACGTGGGACTTTCCGGACGAGCCGCCGTCGCAGGTGCGGATCATCCTCACCCCGGTCGGCAGTACGACCACCCTGGACCTGGCCCACGACGGGCTGGGGAGCGAAGCGGTCAATTACCTGCCCGGTTGGCACGCGCATCTTCTCTACTTGGAAGCGCTCACCATGGGCCGGCCACGACCCATGTCCGACTTCTGGTCAACGCACGACGGGCTGTCCGGCCTCTAGCCGCCGCACCCCGCTAGGGTGCCTGGGCGGCCGCCGGCTCCCCGCCGGCCTTGGGCGCCCGCTTCAGGGCCACGGCCATGTCCGTGGTCAGGATGGCCAGGGAGAGCCAGACCAGGCCGAAGCCGATCCAGCGTTCCAAGGGCATGGGCTCGTGCAGGAAGACGAGGGCGATGATGAACTGCAGGAGCGGGGCCAGGTACTGCAGCATGCCGACAGTGCTCAGCGGCAGCCGGCGGGCGGCGGCGCCGAAGAACAGCAGGGGCAGCGCGGTGATCAGGCCGCTGGCGGCCATCAGCCAGAAGTGGCCGCCGCCTTCGGAGAGCAGGGTTGCCTGGCCGGCGGCCATCAGGATGAGCATGACGGCCACGGAGACCGGGGTCAGCACCAGCGTTTCCACGCTCAGGCTGGTGACGGCGTCGACGCGGCCGCCGATGTTCTTCTTGACCAGACCGTAGAACCCGAAGCTGAGCGCCAGGATCAGGGCAATCCACGGAACATTGCCGTACCCGAAGGCAAGCACCAGCACGGCGGCGAAGGCAACGCCCATGGCGGCCCACTGCGCCGGGCGCAGCCGTTCCTTCAGCAGGATGACCCCCAGCAGCACGGAGACCAGCGGATTGATGAAGTATCCCAGCGCGGCCTCGATGGCGTGTCCGTTCAGCACCGCGAACACGTAGGTCAACCAGTTGACCGCGATGAGGCCCGCGGCCAGGGACAACGTCCCGAAGGTGCGCCTGTTGCCCAGCGCGGCGCCGAAGGTGCGCCAGCCGCGCAGCGCCGTGATCAGCAGGAAGCAGAACAGCAGCGACCAGACAATTCGGTTGGCGACGATCTCCAGCGGGCCGGCGGGTATCAGCGCGGTGAAGTACAGGGGGAGGATGCCCCAGAGGCCGTAGGCCGAGAGGCCGTAGGCCATGCCGGCCCGGGTCTCGGTGTCCCGCCCCCCGCGGGACGCAGCGCTGGCGCCGCCATCGTGGCTCCCGGCCACGCGGGCGGGGGAAGAGGGCTCCGAGGTGGCACCGCCGTCGTTCATGGACACGCTGGCGACAACCTCCGGTCGGTGATTTCTATTCCACCCACCGTACCCCCGTGCGGCCGCGGCCGTCAGAACTTCCCGCCGGCCAGCTTTCCCACCAGGTCGCTGAATTCGTCGAGCGGATGCTGGCGGCCCCCGGAGGGATCGCGGTGATAGGTGACGGCGAGCGACTGCAGCGGCGGGACGCCCACCAGCCGCGCGCGCTCGCCGGC
>NZ_JBNHGF010000161.1:0-6056 GCF_059091005.1 Arthrobacter sp. Y3223164 | reverse complement strand
GAAGCACCCGCCGCGGACACCGAGAAGTAAATCCGACTCACCGGGGGCGCCTTGCGCGCCGCCGGACTTCCGCTGGCGGCCCGGCCTGTGCTCAGGCCGGCCGCCAGCGGCACCGAACACTACTTAATACGGGAGGACTGGAGTCCAAATGGCGAACTACACCGCTGCTGATATCAAGGCACTGCGCGAGCGCACCGGCGCCGGCATGATGGATGTCAAGAAGGCCCTGGACGAGGCCAATGGGGATGCCGAGAAGGCCATTGAGCTGATCCGGATCAAGGGACTGAAGGGCGCCACCAAGCGCGAAGGCCGCTCCACCGCCGAAGGCCTGGTGGCCGCCAAGGTCATCGACGGAACCGTCGGCGTCATGATCGAGGTCAACTGCGAGACCGACTTCGTCGCCAAGTCCGCCAAGTTCATCGAACTCGCCGACAAGGTACTGGCCACGGCGGTTGAGTCCGGCGCAGCCGAGCTCGACGCCCTGCTGGCCGCCGACGTCGACGGCAAGCCGCTGGGTGACTTCGTCGTCGAGGGAGGCGCCGTGCTGGGCGAGAAAGTTGTCGTCCGCCGGGTCGCCCGCGTCGAAGGCAAGACCGTCGATGCCTACCTGCACAAGACGTCCAAGGACCTGCCGGCACAGGTCGGCGTCCTCTTCGCCGTCGACGGCGAAGGCGACTCGGCCTTCGAGGCAGCCCACGACATCGCCGTGCACAGCGCGGCCTACGCCCCGGCCTACCTGACCCGCGAAGAGGTCCCGGCCGAGACCGTGGAGAACGAGCGCCGCATCGCCGACGAGACCGCCCGCGCCGAGGGCAAGCCCGAGGCAGCACTCGCGAAGATCGTCGAGGGCCGGCTGAACGGTTTCTTCAAGGAGATCGTGCTGCTGGACCAGCCGTTTGCCAAGGACCCGAAGCAGTCCGTCGGCAAGGTGCTGGAGGCGGCCGGTGTCAACGCCACCGCCATTGCCCGCTTCCGCGTCGGAGCGTAACCTCGGTCGCAACGTTTAGGCGAACTGGCTGATTCAGATGACAAGGGGGTGGTCACCATCGGGTGACCACTCCTTTTTCATGTCCGGATCGGCCGCGCGGCCTCAACCGTCGGGCAGCCGCGGCCAGTCACACCCTCTTTCCCCAGAACCACGCACGCCGGGAGGCACCATGGAATCCCAGAACACCCAGACCACCGCTGATACCGGGGCCAAACGCCGCCGCGTCCTGCTGAAGCTTTCGGGCGAAGTCTTCGGCGGGGGGAAGCTGGGCGTGGACCCGGACACCGTCCGGGGCGTCGCCAAGCAGATCGCCGCCACGGTCGGCCAGGTCGAAGTGGCCATCGTCGTGGGCGGCGGCAACTTCTTCCGCGGCGCCGAACTGTCGACGTCGGGCATGGACCGCTCGCGAGCCGATTACATGGGCATGCTCGGCACCGTCATGAACTGCCTCGCCCTCCAGGACTTCCTCGAGCAGGCCGGGGTGGACACCCGCGTGCAAAGCGCGATCACCATGGGGCAGATAGCCGAGGCCTACATCCCGAGGCGGGCCATCCGGCACATGGAGAAGGGCCGCGTGGTCATCTTCGGCGCGGGCGCCGGCCTGCCCTATTTCTCCACCGACACCGTGGCCGCCCAGCGCGCCCTCGAGGTGCACGCCGACGTCGTGCTCATGGCGAAGAACGGCGTGGACGGCGTCTACACGGCCGACCCGAAGAAAGACCCGGCCGCGGAGAAGCTCGACACCCTGACCTATGACGAAGCCATGCGCCGGAATATCCGGGTGATGGACCAGACCGCCTTCAGCCTGTGCCGCGACAACAAGCTGTCCATGGTGGTCTTCGGGATGGAGGGCGAAGGCAACGTGACCCGTGCGATTCTGGGCGAACAGATCGGCACCTACGTCACCGCCTGACTGGCGCCGGGCCGTCCGCCGGATAGCCTAGGATGGAAAGCAGAGCCAGGACCGCGGGCATCGCGGAGTGAATGAAGGACGTGAAGGAGAGACCGTGATAGACGAGACGCTGCGCGAAGCTGCCGAGAAGATGGACAAGGCAGTCGAAGTGGCCAAGGAAGACTTCGCCACCATCCGCACCGGCCGCGCCAATCCGGCACTGTTCTCCAAGGTCACGGTCGACTACTACGGCACGCCGACCCCGCTGCAGCAGTTGGCGTCCTTCCAGAACCCCGAACCGCGCACCCTGCTGATCACGCCGTACGACAAGTCGGCGCTGAACGACATCGAGAAGGCCCTGCGTGATTCGGATGTGGGCGCCAACCCGGCCAACGACGGCGTGGTGATCCGCGTGGTCCTGCCGGAACTGACCATGGAACGCCGCAAGGAGTACGTCAAGGTGGTGCGGGGCAAGGCCGAAGACGCGAAGGTTTCGATCCGCAACATCCGCCGCAAGGCGATGGACACCATCGGCAAGCTGGTCAAGGACGGCGAGGTCGGCGAGGACGAAGGCAGCAGGGCCGAAAAGGAACTGGACGCCAAAACCAAGTCGCACACCGACAACGTGGACGAGCTCCTCAAGCGCAAGGAAGCCGAGCTGCTCGAGGTCTGATGAGTACGGACCAGCCTCAACCCATGGCTGGCGATACGCCGGCTCCGGCGGCTGGTCCGGGACAGCGGCCGGCAGAACCCGGACGGCGGGCGCTGCGTGCCGCCGCCAAGCCCTCCCGTGCCGGGCGCAACCTGCCGGCAGCCATCGTCGTCGGACTCTCGCTGCTCATTGTTGTCCTGGTGGGTCTTTTCCTCCTGCCCGATGCCTTCGTGGTGCTGGTGGCCGGTTTCGCGGCCGTGGGCGTGTGGGAGGTTTCCCGGGCCCTGACGGTCAAGAACATCAAGGTGCCGCTGCCGCCGCTGTTCGCGGGGGCCCTCGCGATGCCCGTGGCCGCCTATTACGGCGGGCCGGAGGGGTTGGCCTTCGCCCTGGTGGCCTCCTGCGTGGCCCTGATGGTCTGGAAGTGCCTGGACAGTACCGACGGCGCGGTCAGCAGTGTGCTCAGCGGCACCTTCATCCTCTGCTGGGTTCCCTTTTTCATCAGCTTCTCGCTGCTGTTGCTGCTGGAGGAGTCCGGCGCCCTGAAGGTGGCCACCATGCTGCTGCTGGTGGTCTCCAACGACACCTTCGGGTACCTGATCGGGGTGCTCTTCGGGAAGCACCCGATGGCACCGAAGATCAGCCCCAAGAAGTCGTGGGAAGGGTTTGCCGGTTCGGTCGGCGGAGCCGTCCTGGTCGGCGTCCTGTGCTCGGTGCTGGTGCTGGACCTTCAGTGGTGGTTCGGGCTGGTCCTGGCCGTGGCCACCGTGGCCGCCTCCACCGTGGGCGACCTGGCCGAGTCGATGGTCAAGAGGGAACTTGGCATCAAGGACATGAGCAACTTCCTGCCGGGCCACGGCGGGGTGATGGACCGGCTGGATTCCATCGTGTTTGCCGCCCCGGTGGCCTTCGTGCTCGCCTCGTTGCTGGCCCCGGGGGCCGTGTAGGCGCGCGGCCGCGGATACCCGGGGCCACGCGGCGGCCCGCATAGACTGGGCACCGTAGACAAGCGGAACGTATTGACGGAACAGGAACCACAGGACACCATGGCGCGACGAACCATTGATGCCGGCAAGGGCAGTGCCCCGTTCGACCACGTGGACCGGCGGAACTTCGGCTACAACGCACGCCAGGTGGACGACTTCCTCAGCCGGGCGCGGGAGTACTACAACAACCCCGAGCCCGACGACGCTCCCATCACCAGCCGCGATGTCCGGGCCATGACGTTCGATCCGGCCAAGGGCGGCTACGACCCGCGGGCCGTCGACGCCGCGCTGGACCGGCTGGAGGACGTCTTCGCCCAGCGGGAGCGCGATGCGCTGATCAGTAGGGACGGCGAACAGGCCTGGCTGACGCAGATCGGCCGCGTGTCGGCGATGCTGCGCGCCCGCCTGCACCGCGCCCCGGGCGAACGCTTCCGCCGGCCGACGAAGCGGAACGCCGTCAGCTACAACGTGGAGGACGTCGACGCGCTGTGCGTGGAACTGCTGGGCTATTTCGAGCACGACCAGCCGATGAGCGTCGATGTGGTGCGCAGGGCCGTGTTCCGCGAGGCCAAGGGCAATGACGGCTACGAGGAAAACCAGGTGGACGCGTTCCTGGACCGCGTCGTCGAGTTAATGGCCGCGATCGACTGACGGGGCCCGACCTCGTTCAGTCTCCGGGACGGGGCCAACCGGCCGGCTCCGGACTGTCCGCCCGCTCCGGGGTGTGCAGCCGTGCCATGACCCGGGCGGTGGTGGCCGGCCTGCGCGAAGCCGTCGCCCGGGAAACGGCCACCGTCACCAGGAACGCCGCCGGAACAGTCCAGGCCGCCGGCTGTCCCAACGGCTCGGCCCAGGCGCCCAGTTTCGGTCCCGCCACGGCAGCCGCCAGCAGCGAACCGCCGCAGAGCACCGCCCCCGACACCATGCCGGCAATGGCGCCGGCATCGGTGAGACCCCGCCACCAGATGCCCAGCAGCAAGAGCGGGCAGATGGTCGAGGCGGTAAACGCGAAGACCGTGCCCACGCTGCCGGCCAGGGCCAGCGATTCGGTGCCCAGGGCGATGCCCAGCGGCACGATGGCCGACAGCACGGCGGCCAGCCGGAAGCCCCTGACGCTGCCGCGGAACAGGTCCTGGCTGACCACCCCGGCCAGGGAAACCACCAGCCCGGAGGTGGTCGAAAGGAACGCGGCGAACGCGCCCGCCACCACGCAGGCGCTCAAGAGATCGCCGGCCAGGCCGTCCACAATCCGCCCCGGCAGCAGCAGCACCGTGGCGTCGGACTGGGTGCCGCCGGCCAGCCGCGGGGTGTGCAGCCTGCCGAGCACGCCGTAGATGGTGGGGAAGAGGTAGAACAGCGCCAGCAGCCCCAGCACCAGTTGCGTGGTGCGGCGGGCGGCGGCACCGTCGGGATTGGTGTAGAAACGCACCAGCACGTGCGGCAGCCCCAGCGTCCCGAAAAGCAGGGCGATGATCAGCGAGATATTCCGGTACAGGGATGCATCGCCGACGACATCCAGCGACGGGTCGAAGGCCGCGCCGCCGCCGGTGGCCGACTGGCCCGAACCGGCGAGGACCAGCAGGATGAACACCACCGGGACGGCCAGGGCCGTGAGTTTCAGCCAATACTGGAAGGCCTGCACGAAGGTGATGGAGCGCATGCCGCCGGTGACCACGGACAGCACCACCACGACGACGACGGCGAGGGCGCCTGCCCAGCCCGGCAGGCCGGTGGCGATGCGCACGGTCAGGGCGGCCCCGTGCAGTTGCGGCACGATGTAAAGCCAGCCGACCGCTATCACCAACAGGCTGGTGACGCGTCGCGCGGCAGTGGAATCGAGCCGGGCCGCGGCGAAGTCGGGAATTGTGTACGCCCCGGAGCGGCGCAGCGGGGCGGCCACGAACAGCAGAAGCATCAGATAGCCGGCGGTGTATCCGACGGGGAACCAGAGCGCGTCGATGCCCGAGACCAGGATCAGCCCTGCCACGCCCAAAAAGCTTGCGGCCGAGAGGTATTCGCCGCCGATGGCCGACGCATTCCACCACGGCTTGACCGTCCGCGAGGCGACGTAGAAATCACCGGTGGTGCGGGAAATCCGCAGCCCGTAGATGCCGATCAGCACGGTGGCGGCGCAGACGGCGGCCACCGCCGCCAGCCCGGCGGCCGCGTTCACTGCCTCGTCCCCGGGCCAACCCGGTCGGCCGTCAACTCGCGGAAGCGGCGCTCGTTGCGGGCGGCCGCACGGTTGTAGAGCGCGGCACAGGCCAGGATGATCGGGTAGATCCCTATGCCCAGCAGCAGCCAGGGGAGCGGGACCGTGAACACGGTCAACGTGGCCGTGAGCGGTACCAGCGCGATCAGCACGGCCATGCCCAGCAGGATCAGCCCGAAACCGGCCGCCACCACCACGGCCAGGCGCAATTGGGAACGGACCAGGGACCGCACGAAGAGCTCGCCGACTTCCGACTGCTCGGCCACCTCGCGGGAGAAGGTGTAGCCGCCCGCCGGCCGGGGCGCGGCCGAACGCGGCGCGGTGAC
>NZ_JBNHGF010000160.1:0-6064 GCF_059091005.1 Arthrobacter sp. Y3223164 | reverse complement strand
CGGCACGGTTGACGGTGCGCACCGGCGGTGGCGGCGGCCGGAAGCCGGTCGACTGAAGCCGGCCTGACGGCTCCGGTTCGGGCGCACGCTCCGGTTCGGGCGCCTGCTCCGGTTGTTTAGCGGAGCAGGCGCCCGAAACGGAGCGACGACGGCGCCAGCCAAGCACCGCCGTCGTGCTTGGAGTGTTGGGAAGTCCCCGGGACTAGACCCCGAGCGTTTCCCGCAGGCGGGCGACGTGGCCCTTGGCGTCCACGTCGTACTCGGCGTGCTTGATGGTTCCGTCGGGACCGATCACGAAGGTGCTGCGCAGCGTCCCGGTGAAGACCTTGTCGCCGAAGGCCTTGTCGCCGTAGGACCCGTACGCCTTGGCCACGGCGAAGTCGGGGTCGGACAGCAGCGGGAACGTCAGGCCCTCGGCGTCGCTGAACGCTTGGATGGCCTCGGGGCCGTCCGGCGAGATGCCGATGACGTCGTAGTTGGCGGCCTGCAGGGAGTTGAGGCTGTCGCGGAAGTCGCAGGCCTCGGTGGTGCAGCCAGGGGTGGCGGCCTTGGGGTAGAAGTAGACCACCACGTTCCCGCCGGCGTAGTCGGACAGCGAGACCTTCTTGCCGTCGGCGTCGGAGAGGGTGAACTCGGGGGCGGACATGCCGGGCTGGAGCTGGGACAAGAAGATCCTCTTTCGTGGGAGGTAACAGTGGAAACCGTGCTTTCGTCACCGAGTCTAATGGCGAGGCCGGCCGGAGCATGCCGCTGCCCCATCAATGCGTGAGGCATCGAGCGCTCCGGATATGGTCAAGTGTTGGACGCCGGCCAGGGCGGGGCGGAAGCTCGGGGCCGGCTCAGATATCCAATACCAAGCGCCCGCCCTTGCAGCGCGAGACGCAGATCATCATGGTGTCCCCGGCCGCGCGCTCCTCGTCCGAGAGCAGGCTGTCCCGGTGGTCGGGTTCGCCGGATATGACCGGGGTCTCGCAGGTGCCGCAGATGCCCTCGCGGCAGGAGTTCAGCACGGGAATGCCAATGTCCATCAAAGCCTGCAGGATGGTGGTGCCGGCGGGGACGGTGACCTCGGTGCCGTCAGCGGTCTCGACCACAAATTCGCTGTCTGCTTCCGCCGCGGCCGGGACGGGGGCGGGACCGGCAGCAAAGCGCTCAAAGTGGTACCTGGCCGGATCCGCCCAGTCCGCGGTCAGTTGTTCGAGCGCGCCCAGCAGCGGAGCGGGTCCGCACGCATAGACGTGGGCGTCGGCGTCGAGTTCGGCCAGCAGCGGTTCGAGCGGGAAGAGGCCGGACTCGTCGTCGGCGTGGAAGCGGACGCGCTCGCCGTAAGCGGCCAGTTCGTCCTGGAAGGCCATCGAGGTGCGGCTGCGGCCTAGGTAAACCAACGTCCAGTCCGCGCCGGCGGCCTCGGCCTGCCGAACCATCGCCAGGATCGGGGTGATGCCGATGCCGCCGGCGATGAACAGGTAGCTGCCGGCCGGTTCCAGGGCGAAGTTGTTCCGCGGGCCGCGCACCTGCAGCTTGGTGCCGGGCCGCAGCTCATCATGAATCCAGGCCGAGCCTCCGCGTCCGGCCGGTTCCCGCAGCACGCCCAAGCGCCAGAAGTCGTCCTCCGGCCGGGAGCAGAGCGAGTACTGCCGCAGCAGCCCGTTGGGCAGCAGCACATCCACGTGCGCACCGGCCTGCCAGGGAGGCAATGCCTCGCCGCGGGGATGCTGTAGCCGCAGTGCCACCACCGAGTCGGAGGCGGGCTCGATCCGGGTGACCTCGACGTCGAAGAAGCCGTCGTGCGGTGCGGTTTCCATGCAGGTGTCTCCTTGTATTGTGCCCGGCGAACGCCCGTGGCAGGGGGCTAGCGGGCGCTTCCTGTGTTCCGAAAAGGCCGGCTCCGGCGGCCTATTCCCACCGCCGGGCCGAACGGCTTCCCAACTTAGGCCGAGCCGGATAGCACCTCATTGACCGCAGTGACGACGGCGCCGCCGTGGACGAGTTCCCGGGCGGTGCGGACGCGCGGGTACATCACCACGTCCCTGTTGATGTGGTCCACCGCCCGGCCGTCGGCCGACCTGGACGAACGGACCATCTCCAGCACTGCCCGGCTGGCCGGTGCCAGCGTGGCGGACGCGGTCTCCGGCTTGGCCAACCGCAGTTCCAGGGCCTGGCAGGCCATGAGAAGTTCGATCCCCACCACGGTCTCGATGTTCGCCACGACCTGCCGGGCGTGCCTGCCGGCGTTGTTGGCCATGGAGACATGGTCCTCCTGGTTGGCGCAGGTGGGGATCGAATCCACACTGTCCGGATGCGAGAGGGTCTTCGAGTCTGAGACGAGAGCAGCGGCCAGGTACTGCGGAAGCATGTAGCCGCAGTCCATGCCGGTCTGCTCGCTGTCGATCAGCATGTCCGGCAGCCCGCGGTTGAGGGTGCCGTCGTCAAGCCGGAAGAGCCGGCGCTCGGTGATGTTCCCGATCTCGGTGACCACAATGGAGATAAAGTCCGCGGCGAAGGCCACGTATTCGGCGTGGAAGTTGCCGCCGGAGACTGCCTTGAGGGAGCGACTGGCCGGCAGCGCCGGGAAGATCAGCGGATTGTCGGTGGCGGCGTTGATTTCGTTGCCGATGATCCCGGCAGCGAACTCCAAAGTGTCCTTGACCGGGCCGAAGACCTGCGGCACGCAGCGCAGCGAGTACGCGTCCTGGGGCGGCTGGCGCACAGGGTCGGCCTCGGCGCTGCCATCGACCAGGGAACTGCCGGCCAGCAGTTCCCGGATTCGGGCGGCCACCTCGATCTGGCCCTTTTGGCCGCGGGCTTCATGCAGTTCGGCGATGAAGGCGTCGCCGAAGCCCATCAGCGCCTCGATGGTCATGGCGGCCGTAATCTGCGCGGTTTCCAGCAGGTTCTGCGCGTCGAACAGGGCAAGAGCCGCCTGGGCGCAGGAGAAGGAGGTGCCGTTGAGCAGTGCCAGGCCGTCCTTGGCGCCCAGCGGCAGCCGGTCCAGACCGGCGGCGGCCATCGCGTACTTGCCGCTGGTTATGGCGCCGTCCAGGAAAGCCTCGCCGGAGTCCAGTTCCTCGTCTTCGCCGGCGTGCGGGCGGGTCATCACAATGGCCACGTGCGCCAGCGGAATAAGGTCCCCCGACGCGCCCAGCGAGCCGTACTCGGGGATGGCAGGGCAGACACCGCGGTTGAGCATTTCCGCCAAGGTGGTGACGATCTCCGCTCGGATGCCGGAGTGGCCCTGGACCAGGCTCACGATCCGGATGAACATGGTCGCCCGCACCACTTCCTCGTCCACGTAGCGGCCGACGCCGGCGGCGTTTGACAGGACCAGCCGGCGGGACAGCTCCGCAGTGTCGGAAGCCTCGTCGAAGGCCCTGCGTCCGGCGAGGGAACCGAAACCGGTATTGATGCTGTAGATCGGCGCGGTAGGGTGGCCAGCTTCCATCTGCTCCACCACCGATCCGAGCCAAGCCCGGCTCGGTTCCATCCGGGCCAGCGCCTCGTCGGAGATCTCCACCGGCCGGCGGAACCGCGCCACCTGGATCATATCCTCGAGCGTAGTGCGGCTAATCCCCACTACGACGGGGGTTTCAGTGACGGTCTGGGTATTCATCGGCGATCTCCCTGGTTGATTGGAAACTGGTCGTGGACTCGAGCGATTCGGTGAGGTTCCGGGCGGCGCAGCCCAAGGCGTTGAGCGCGGAATTGATCCAGGCTGTGGTGCCGCAACGGCTTTCGGGGCCGGCGACGTTGAGCGAACAAACCACCTCGCCGCGGCAGAAGACCGGCACTGCGACGGATACCGAGCCCGAATCGAGCTCGCCGCGTGAGACGGCGCGGCCCGCGGCGCGGATCTGCGGCAAGGCCGCCTGAACCTGCTCGGCCGTCGGAGTGTGGTCCGTGAACCGCGGCAGCTGGCGGTCCAGCACTTGGCGGACGACGTCCTGCGGTGCCCAGGCCAACAGGATCCGCTGCCCGGCCCCGGCATGCAGCGGCAGCATTTCGTTAATGGCGAAGGTGTATTTGAGCGACTTATCCGGCTCCACCCGTCGCAGGCACATGGCCTGGGTGCCTACCCGGATGATCAAGACGGCCGTCTCGCCAACCGCATCAACCACATCTTTGAGCACTGCCGTGCCCACCTCTGCGAGGTGGGACTGAACGTGGTGCCGGCCGGTGAGTTCCAGCAGGGCCCGACCGGGCCGGTAGCGCCCCCCGTCTTCCTGGACGAAGCCGCGGTCCTTGAGCGTTTTGAAGTACCGGTAGGCGGTGCTTTGCGGGATGCCCAGCTTGCTGGCCACCGCGTCGATGGTGGCATCGCCGTCGGCAGCGACCTCGGCCAAAATGGCCAGTCCGCGCTCGAATGATGTCAACCCAACCTCCTCACAGACCTTCCGGCATCCAGGGCACTCCAGCGATGCTCCACCGAGGCTGGCCCCACCGGCAATTGCCATTCTCACATTATGAGAATGGAATTCCGCTTCAGTCTCAAAACACCGCTACCTTGAGGCCATTCCCTGCCGCAACCTGAGTGAGGCCTCCAATGACAACCGACTTGCCGGTGGCAGCAGCCCCCGCCATTTCCGACGATCCGTATTCCGACGCGAACCTGACCGACCCGTATCCGCTGTTCGAGCGGATGCGCCAAGCCGGACCTGGGGTGTGGCTGGACAAGTACGGTGTGCCGGCGTTCACCCGTTTCGGTGCGTGTAAGGACATCCTGGACGACCACGCCACCTTTATTTCCGGTGCCGGCGCGGGGCCGAAAAACCTGCACCACGAACCGTCATGGCGTCCGCAGGGCATCATGGAGTCCGACCCGCCCCTCCACACCGCCATGCGCCAGGCGATGGCCGGCGTGATCTCCCCCAAGGGGACCCGGGCGCTGCGCGGGCAGTTCCAGGAATTCGCCGACGAGCTGGTGGAGCAGGTGCTGCAGCTACGCGAGTTCGACGCCGTGACCGACTTCGCTCAGGTCTTCCCGCTGCGCGTATTTGGCGACGCGGTGGGAATTCCCCGCGCGGGGCGGGCCGAGAACCTGCTCGCGCTCGGTGCGATGAACTTCAGCACTTTCGGCCCGGACGACGAGCGGTCCAAGGAGTTCTTCCGCCTGGGCGCCGGCACTAATGACTGGGCCATGGCCAATACAGCCCGGGAGCGACTGGCGGAGGGAAGCTTGGGGGCACAGATCTGGGACTACGCCGACCGCGGCGAGATCACCGAAGCCCAGGCCGCGCTGCTCGTGCGGGCCATGCTCTCGGCGGGGCTGGACACCACCATCTTCTCGATCGGCAACACGCTGGCTGCGCTGGCACAGCATCCGGGGGAGTGGGCCAAGGTCCACGAGAATCCCCGGCTGACCAAATTCGCCATCGACGAGGCCTTCCGGTACGAGTCACCCTTCCAGTCCTTCTTCCGCACCACCAGCCGCGATACTGTCTTGCACGGTCTCGAGCTGGCGGCCGATACCAAGGTGGCGGTCTTCGTCGGCGCGGCCAACCGCGATCCGGAGCACTGGGGACCCGACGCCCACGAGTACCGGATTGACCGGCAGGCCGGCGGTCATTTGGGATTCGGCATGGGAATCCACCAATGCGTCGGCCAGCCTATCTCGCGGCTGGAAATGGACGTGCTGCTGACCACCCTGGCCAAACGTGTGAAGACCATCGAGTTCACCGCCGAACCCGTGCCCTTCCTGCACAACACGCTGCGAGGCTGGCAATCCATTCCCGTGCGCATCATTCCGGCCTAAGGGGGCGGACTGCAACCTCGGGAGGGGACCGTACAACTCCTGCCGGCGGTGGCCTCCGGCATAGCATCGAAGGCGTGAGTAGCGCGGAACAGCCCTGGGCAGGCCACCCGAAAGGCAGCCCGGGCTACCGCAACATGCTCCTGGCGCTGCTCTTCGGCGGCTTCGCCACGTTCGCCCAACTGTATTCGGTGCAGGCGGTGCTGCCCGGCATCGCCCGAACCTTCCAGGTCAGCGCGGCCGACGCCGCGCTCAGTCTTTCCGCCGCCACCATCGGCCTGGCCCTGGCCGTCATGCCCTGGTCCGCGGTGGCGGACC
>NZ_JBNHGF010000159.1:0-6076 GCF_059091005.1 Arthrobacter sp. Y3223164 | reverse complement strand
CACGATCGCCCCGTACTCCCTGCGCGGTCGGCCGCACCCCACCGTGGCGGTGCCACGAACCTGGGCCGAGCTGGAAGACCCGGACCTGGCTCACCTCCGTCAGCTCCTGGTACTGCGGGCTGCCGTCAGACTCCAGGGCCACGGGCAGGGCCGGTTCAACATCCGGCGAATACTGCACCGTTCCGGTGCTGGCGGCGATGTCGATGACCCCGTAATAGTGGTCCCAAACGCGCGCGCCGCGGGTGCGGATGCGTTCCACGAGGTCCGCGACCAGCGGGTCGTCGATCCCGGGAGACAGTTCGGGCGCCGCGAACCGGCCGTCGCCGAGGTGGCGGTCCAGCAGGTCATGGAAGTCGGCGGCCCCATGCCGCAGCCGCTCGGGGTCCAGATCCTCCGGGCGGAAGCAGCTGAGGACGTGCAGCGACTGCCGGGAACGGGTGACCGCGGTCGCGAAGAGCGACCGCCCGTGCGGCGCCGACAGGGGTCCGAAGTCGTGGACCGCCCGCCCGTGCGGCGTCCGGCCAAAGCCGAGCGAGAAGATCACATCGTCGCGGACCAATCCGGACGCGCGTTCGACGGGAACCACGCGGAAGGGCTCCTGCCGGCGGTTGAAGAAGTCCGCCGCCGCAGGATAATTGGGCATCTGCAGCCGGATGGCCTCCGCCACGCGGGCGGCGTGCCTGGCGCTGGCCGTCACCACCGCCAGCGACCGCGACGGCCGAAGGCTGATGTGCTCGAAGACAAGGTCCACCACCCGGTTGAGTTCGGCCGGGACGCTCTCCACGCCTTCGTGTCCGGCGCCGGGCATCCCGGTACCGTCGGGCAGATATTCCACTTCCAGGCCGCCCCCGCGGATGGAGCTGGCGCCGGGCAGGCGGGACAGCGATCCGCCGTAGAACTTCTCACTCAGCGAGCGGGTCAGGTCGAGGTCGACGGCACGGTAGGCGGTGGTCAGCGCCACCACCGGCAGCACCTCGGAGAGCGCGTGGAAGCAGCTGGCCAACGGTTGCGGTGCTTCGCCGGTGACGGGGTCATTCCGCCGGTCCACGTTGACTTCGAAAGGCTCGGCGCGGCCCAACTCGCCGTCGCCGAACGCCACCACCTGATGCGCCCGTGAGACCGCGGTCAGCGCCGACGGCAGGCTTGTGGCCTCGGCGTCGAGGATGATGACGGCATCGAAGTGCTTGCCTTCCGGGAGCAGGAGCGGCAGCACCAGCGGGGAGGCAGTCCAGATCGGCAACAGCGCCGAAACCAGCGACTCCGACTGCTGTCCCAACGCGGCCAGGGTGGGTTCGCCGGCCTTGAGCAGGTCGCGCAACCGCTGCGCGGCCTTGGGCTTGCTCTTGAGCGAATGCCGCCAGTTCTGTGCCAGTTCCCAGCGCAGCCGGGCGGGCCCGGACGCGATGTGCGCGTTGTCCGCGAGCCGGTAGACCGCCTCGAGCTTGCGGAGATTGTCGCCGTCCGACATGGCCAGGTAGTCGTCGCCGCTGATCATCGCTTCGAGTGCCGACTGCCACCACGCCAGGTCCAGTTCAGCGCTGACCTCGCCCGCACCGACTTCGCGTGTGGCCAGGTCGTCCAGCAGTTCGGTCAGCCCGTGTTCGCGCATCTGCTCCAGCAGCAGCGTACGTTCGGGCAGGTTCACCAGCGTTTCGCGGTCCGCTGCCAGGGCGTCCAGCTGTTCCTGGAGTTCGCCGTCGGGCAGGGCCGCGAGGGCCCGGTCTTCGGGCACCGGTGCCAGCAGGGCGGCCAGTTTCTCGAGGCGCTGCGCCACCTCCCGGTAAAAGCCGTTCAGGTCCGCCAACCCGGAGGGCACCGCCGGATGCCGCTGCGACGTTGCGTAGTCGGCCCACTTTGTCCGCTGCTGCTGCACCTCGAAGAGGGACTCATGCAGGTCGGAGATGTGCACGCCCGGGCGGATGTATTCCTTGGCCACCTTGCGCAGCCGGGAACGCGTCATCGAACTCATTTCGATTCCGCGGTCACGCCGCCAGGAACTCGGCGCGGTCGCGGAAATCAGATCCGTGACCGGCCGGTCGAAGATGTCCGGGGTGAACTTGTCGAGGCTGCCGCGGACCTCCACCAGCAGCTGGAGCTGCTCCCCCCACTCGCGGAACGTCCCGGCGAGGGCGATCTGCGAGTGTTCGGCGACCTTGTTCATCCGTTCGCGCAGCCGCGGGACGTCCTTGGCCAGGTCGGCGGCCAGCTGGTGGGCGTCTTCGGTCTCCTTGCGGTTAAGCAGCTTGGCACCGAACCACGGGCTGGTGGTCGCGGACTTGCTGAAGCTGCCCAACTCGGCAGCCCGGACCAGCCGTGCCGCCAGCTCCGCCCGGTCGGTGATGTTGTCCAGCACCGACCGCTTCAGCCGCACGGTGGTCGCCGGAGCCGGATCGAGCGAGGTGAGCTTGGCCAGCGACTGCATCGCCTGGTAGGGGGAACAGCGCCAGCGACTGCGCACATTGTGCAGCGACTTCACATGCTCCATCAGCTTGTGCCGGTGCTCGGTGAGGGTGGTGTGCAGCTTCTGCAGCTGCGGCTCCTGCGCCTTCTCGTTGCGGCTGATCGCGCGGATCATCGCCCGACGCAGCTGCTCCGGCGTCAGGTCCGCGCTCAACTGCAGGGCCAGCGACCCCAAATCCACGGTTTCCAACTGCTGTGTGAATTCGACCAGCGTGCCCCGGCGTTCCGCGACCACCAGCACGCTCTTGCCCTCGTAGGCCAGGGCGGCCGCAGCGTTGAGTGCAGTCTGGGTTTGTCCGGTGCCCGGCGGCGCGGAAACCACCAGCGAATGCCCCGCCTGGACCAGGTCCAGCACCCGTTGCTGCGCGGCGTCTGCGTCGAGCAGCAGGAACTCATCCTGCGGATCGCGTTCGTCGATCGGCGGCAGTTCCACCTCCGGCACGGGCACGGCGTTCCGGCCGGCCCGGGGACGGGGACCGGCCTGGGATCCGGCTCCGGCTTCGGCCAGCGCGCGGATCACCGGGTGCCCGGCATCGAGCAGGACCGGGTCGGTGACTGCTTCCAGGTCCGCGAAGGTCGACACCAGCAAATGGTGTTCGATGGTCATGTTCCGCACGCCGGCGGTGAGCAGGCGCAGCCGTTCCAGCACCGGGTGCGGATCCAGGCGGGCGGTGCTGTAGGCCAGCCGGGCGGTCGCCTCGGCGTCGATACCGATCCCCTGCTCCGCGGAGAGGTGGCGGACGAGCGCCGGGTTCAGCCGGGCGCGGTCGGTCAACTGCAGTTCGAAGTCGTCCTGGCTGGGGCGGACGGTCAGCGCCACCGGGATCAGCATCACCGGGGCATTCAGGGACTCCGACCGGCCGATGTCGGGAACCCGCCAGGAGGCCGTTCCGGCGGCCAGATACCCGACGTCGATACCGCGGTCCGAACCCAGTTCGTAGATTTTGGCGCGCAGGCTGCGGGCGGTACGCATGGCCGCGGCGTACTGGTTCGGCTCGCGCAGCAGGGTGGAAAGACGGGTGCGGCGGCCGGCCAGCAACTGCGCCAGGCCGGAAGGGTGGGCATGCGTCAGGTCAATGCTGTTCGACGACGTCGGGGCGAACCGCAGCAGGGTGTCCGACCCGGCGAGATCGCCCAGGTTTTCCAGCCACGATGCCACAACGTCTTCAGCAGCCTCAGCTACGCTGGCCAGCGACACGGCTGCCCCCTTTACTTCACTCTCGGCGACTTGCCTGGACCACAACGGCATGTCAAACAAGGTATCGGACTTTAAACGCCAAACGGGCGACCGCAACACTGCTCGGCGAAATTGCCTCGCAGTTCACCCGCAGCCGCGCTGCGGGCGGGCGGCGGTCGCCCGTTGTGGCTACTCCCACTCGATGGTTCCCGGCGGTTTGCTCGTCACGTCGAGCACCACGCGGTTGACGCCGTCCACTTCGTTGGTGATGCGGTTGGAGATTTTGGCCAGCAGGTCGTAGGGCAGCCGCGACCAGTCTGCGGTCATCGCGTCCTCGGAGGAGACCGGACGAAGCACGATCGGGTGTCCGTAGGTTCGGCCGTCGCCCTGGACGCCCACGCTGCGCACGTCGGCGAGCAGGACCACCGGCATCTGCCAGACTTCCTGGTCCAGGCCCGCAGCGGTCAGTTCGGCTCGCGCGATCGCGTCCGCCTTGCGCAGCAGGTCCAGCCGCTCCTGGGTGACTTCGCCGATGATCCGGATGCCAAGTCCCGGGCCGGGGAAGGGCTGGCGTCCGACGATTTCGGCCGGCAGGCCCAGTTGGGCGCCGACCGCGCGGACCTCGTCCTTGAACAGCGTCCGCAGCGGTTCCACCAGCTCGAACTGCAGGTCCTCGGGCAGCCCGCCCACGTTGTGGTGGCTCTTAATGTTCGCGGCGCCCTCGCCGCCGCCGGACTCGACCACGTCCGGGTAGAGCGTGCCCTGCACCAGGAACTTCACCGACTCCCCCTCGGCGGCCGCCTCGGCCAGCACGGCCTTTTCGGCGGCTTCAAAGGCGCGGATGAACTCGCGGCCGATGATCTTGCGCTTGGTCTCCGGGTCGGTGACACCGGCCAGCGCGGACAGGAAGCGCTGCTGTTCGTTGGCTACGTACAGCTTCACGCCCGTGGCCGCGACAAAGTCACGCTCCACCTGCTCGGCTTCGCCCTCGCGCAACAGTCCGTGGTCCACAAAGACACAGGTCAGCTGGTCGCCGACCGCGCGCTGCACCAGGGCCGCGGCGACGGCGGAGTCCACGCCGCCGGACAGCCCGCAGATCACGCGGGAGTCGCCGATCTGGGCGCGAATGCGCTCCACCTGCTCCTCCACGATGTTGCCGGTGGTCCAGTTGGGCTCGAGCCCGGCACCACGGAACAGGAAGTTCTCCAACACGCGCTGGCCGTGGGCCGAGTGCTTGACCTCGGGGTGCCATTGCACGCCGTACAGCTTCTTCTCGTCGTTCGCGAAGGCGGCCACCGGGGCGCCGGCCGTGCTGGCCAGCACGTCGAAGCCTGCGGGTGCCTCCTGCACCGAGTCGCCGTGGCTCATCCAGGTGTTCTGGACGGGGGGCACCCCGGCCAGGATGGACCGGCCCTCCCCCACCGCGGTGGCGTCCGTGGCACCGTACTCGCGCAGCCCGGTCCTGGCTACCTTGCCGCCCAAGGCGTTCGCCATGGCCTGGAAGCCGTAACAGATGCCGAACACCGGGACGCCGGCTTCGAACAGGTCCGCGCCGATCCTCGGCGCTCCTTCGGCGTAAACGCTGGAGGGCCCGCCGGAGAGGATGATGGCCACCGGGTTCTTGGCCATCAGCTGTTCGGTGGTGTAGGTGTGCGGAACGATCTCGGAATACACGTTGGCCTCGCGCACGCGGCGGGCGATCAGCTGCGCGTACTGGGCCCCGTAGTCGACGACGAGGACGGGCCGGTGGTCCGTAGTGGCGGGGGGAGGAGTAGTCACCCTTACAGGATAGTCGCCGGGTCCGGCGCCTCGCACTCCGGCGTCCGGCCCCGCTGCGTGAGGTAGCGCACGCCCGGCTCCGGTCAGTAGCGCTTGGCGGCTTCGGGGTGGGCGGCCAGTTCTTCTTCCACCTCGCGGTGCACCTTGCGTTCCAGGATGATGGACAGGAACGGGATGACGCCGCCCAGGGCGATCAGCACGAACTTGCTGAACGGCCAGCGCATCAGCGACCAGAGCCGGAAGTCGGCAATCAGGTACAGCACGTACAGCCAGCCGTGCGCTATCAGCACCGCGATGGACAGGTTCAGGCCGTCGATCACGGACGGTTCGGCCTGCGCCAGGCCCAGCGCGAAGGTCTCGCCCGTCAGGGTGTTGGTGGCCCCGGCGAACAGGAACAGGTTGAAGCCGTACCGCAGCACCATCTCCACGCAGAGCAGCAGCAGCATGATGCCGGTGATGTAGGAGGTGACCTTGTAGAAGGTCAGGGCGGAGCGGATCTGGGCGTGGGTTCCGCCGAAGCGGCGTTTGGCCGGACGCTGGGTCGCGGCGGAACGGTCGGGGGCGTTTTCGGTCACGTGGACTACCTCGTTGTGTGGGGTGAGCTGGGTGTGGTCTGGTCGGCGGCGGCATCGCCGCCCTGGCGGGTGCCGGCGGGGCCCG
>NZ_JBNHGF010000158.1:0-6116 GCF_059091005.1 Arthrobacter sp. Y3223164 | reverse complement strand
CGCGGCGGAAGGACCGGAGGCCGCCGGCCTCCCGGACGCCGGGGGAACAGTCCCGCGATCCGGCCGGAAGGGCCGGCGCTGACGCCGTCGGAATGTGACGCCCGTGTGGCGGCCCATGACCCCTGCACGTGAAGCCAGCGAAGCCGCAGGTCTACGATTGAAGGGTGACCGATACAACCTTCATTTCTTCCGTTCCCGACCAGCTGCCGACGGCAGCGGACTATCCCGGTCTGGATGACTGGCGAGAGCTGCCGGTGGTGCAGCAGCCCACCTGGCACGATCCCTCGGTCTACGCGTCCTCCGTTGCCGAGCTGAACTCCCTGCCGCCGCTGGTCTTTGCCGGGGAAGTCGACGTCCTGCGGGAGCGTCTGGCCCTGGCCGCCGACGGCAAGGCGTTCCTGCTCCAGGGCGGGGACTGCGCCGAAACCTTCGGCGCGGCCACTGCCGACAAGATCAGTGCCCGCGTCAAGACCATCCTGCAGATGGCCGTGGTGCTCACCTACGGCGCCTCGCTGCCCGTGATCAAGATGGGCCGGATGGCCGGGCAGTTCGCGAAGCCCCGCTCGTCCAACGACGAAACCCGTGAAGGCGTGACCCTGCCGGCCTACCGCGGCGACATGGTCAACGGCTTCGAATTCACCCCCGAGTCCCGGGCCCACGATGCCAGCCGGATGGTGCAGGCGTACCACACGTCCGCTTCCACCCTGAACCTGATTCGGGCTTTCACCCAGGGCGGTTTCGCCGACCTGCGCCTGGTGCACCACTGGAACAAGGGCTTCACGGCCAACCCGGCGCATTCGCGCTACGAGTCACTGGCACGCGAAATCGACCGCGCCGTGAAGTTCATGGATGCCTGCGGCGCCGACTTCGACGCCCTCAAGCGGGTCGAGTTCTTCGCCAGCCACGAGGCGCTGGTGCTGGACTACGAGCGCGCGCTGACCCGCATCGATTCGCGGACGGGCCTGCCTTACAACACCTCCGGGCATTTCCTCTGGATCGGTGAACGCACCCGCCAGCTGGACGGCGCCCACGTGGACTTCCTGTCCCGGGTGCGGAACCCCATCGGCGTCAAGCTGGGCCCGACCACGTCCGCCGACGACGCCCTGCGGCTGATCGACAAACTGGATCCCGAGCGCGAGCCGGGCAGGCTGACCTTCATCACGCGGATGGGTGCCGGCAACATCCGCCACAAGCTGCCGGAGCTCGTAAAGCGGGTCACCGAGAGCGGCGCCAAGGTGCTCTGGGTGACCGACCCCATGCACGGCAACACGGTCACCTCGCCCAACGGCTACAAGACCCGGAACTTCGACGACGTCATCGAGGAGGTGCGCGGTTTCTTCGACGTGCACCACGAACTGGGCACCTTCCCGGGCGGCCTGCACGTGGAAATGACCGGCGACGACGTGGCGGAGTGCTTGGGCGGCGCCGATCCCATCGATCAGAACGCCTTCCTGGACCGCTACGAGTCCGTCTGCGACCCGCGGCTGAACCACATGCAGTCCCTGGAGATGGCGTTCCTGGTGGCGGGGGCGCTCTCCCGCCAGCGGTAGCCCGCCGCACGCCCGCCGTCCCCGCGCTCCTCAGGACCGGGACGAGATGGAAGGCCCGGAACCAGGTGAACAGGTTCCTGGCCTTCCGGCTTCACGGGACGCGGGCGGGGCGAGCCGCCGGCTTGCCGGCTCAGGCTCTTGCTCGCGCCAGGGACAGCGTCACACCACGGTCAGGGTGATGACCGATCCCTCCGGCAGCGACCCGCTGTCCGGGTCCTGCGTCCGCACGGTGCCGAAGAAGCCGCCGAGGAACTCCTTGACCTTCACCTCGAAGCCCAGGTCCTCCAGCGCGCGCTTCGCCTCGTCGACCTGCCGGCCCACGGTGTCCGGAACCTCGACCATCCGCGGGCCCTTGGAAAGCGTCAGCGTCACGGTGTCACCGCGGATGACCTGTCCTTCGGCCGGCGTCTGCGCCGCGACCGAGCCGGCCGGGACGTTGCGGTCGAACACGGCCTCCGGGGCCACCGCCACCTTCAGGCCGGCGCCTTCCAAGGCTGCGGCGGCGTCGGACTGCGGCTGGCCCACCACCTGCGGCACGCTGAACGGCTTCGGCCCCTTGGAGACCGTGAGCCCGACGGCGGTGCCCCGCCGCAGTTGTTCGCCCTCGCCGGGTTTGTGGCCGAGGACGGTACCCGCCGCTGCTTCTTCGTCGTACTTCTCCTTGACATCACCGGCGGCCAGCCCAGCCTCCTCCAGCGCGGCGGTGGCCTCCTCCACGCTCATGCCCGCCAACGCGGGCACGCCGAAGAGCTCCGGGCCCTTCGAGACCACGAGGGCCACCTGCTCGAAGCGGCGGACTTCGACGGGCGCATCGGGTTCCGTGCCGACGGCTACCCCCGCGGCCAACTTCTCGTCGAAGACTTCCTCGAGCGTGTACTCCAACCCCTGTTCCCGTAGCATGCCCTCGGCTTCGGCCACCGGCTTGCCGGCAACGTCGGGTACGGAAACAATGGCGCCTGGCCCCATGCCGAAGAACCACCCTGCGGCTGCGACCAAGGCGGCCAGGATGGCCAGCACGACAATCCAGATGATGCCCCGGCGCCGGGGATTTCCGCGGCGCAGGTTCTGTTCGGGACGCCGCGATTGGCGGGCGAGTTCCCGCTGGCGCTTCTTGGAATCGCGGGCGGAGAGCGGGCGCTGCTGCGCGGCCGGTGCCGCCGCGGCGGCCTCGCCGGCCCTGAAAACCTGCGTGTGGTTTGCGGAGCGGGAAATGACGGTGGTGCGGTGCGGATCGGACGGGATGACCTGGGTGGATGATGTTCCCGCCGGCTCGGCCCGGGGAGGCCGCGCATCCAGCTGGGCGTCGCTGAGGGATTTGTGCACGTGCCGCAGTTCACCCAGCAGCGCGGCGGCGTCCACCGGCCGCTGGTCCGGATCGGATCCGGTGCACCAGAGCACCAGTTCGTCGAGGTCGGGAGCCAGCCCGGGAACCAGGGTCGACGGCGCGGGGACGGTGGAATTGACGTGCTGGAATGCCACCTGGATCGGCACGTCGCCGGTGAACGGCTGACGCCCGGTCAGCATCTCGAACAGCATGATGCCCACCGAGTAGACATCGCTGCGTTCATCGGACGCGGTGCCGGTGACCAATTCGGGCGGCAGGTACGCCACCGTCCCGATCAGGGACCCGGTGTTGGTGCTGGTGGTCACGGCGCGTGCCAGGCCGAAGTCTCCGAGCTTGACCCGGCCGTCGTCGGACATCAGCACGTTCTCCGGCTTGATGTCCCGGTGCACCAGACCAGCGGCGTGCGCTGCGGCGAGCCCCTCGATCACAGGATCAAGGACAGCCAGCGCATGCCGCGGCGTCAGCGGAGCGGACTCGTCGAGCAGGTCCCGCAGCGTGTGTCCGGGCACATATTCCATCGCGAGGTAGGCGACGTTGCCGTCGATGCCCTGGTCGTAGACGCCCACCACATGGGGGTGTGAGAGCCGGGCCGCGGACTTGGCCTCGCGTTCAAACCGCTCCAGGAAGCCGGCGTCTTCCGCCAGGTAGGGATAGAGGACCTTGAGCGCCACATTGCGGTCCAGCCGGGTGTCGGACGCCAGGTAAACGGTGGACATCCCGCCGCGCGCCAGGCGCGAGGCAACCCGGTAGCGCCCGTCGATCAGGGCGCCGACCAGTGAATCAGTTGCCGGTTGCACTCTATGATCCTAAGTCCGATGAGCGAAAGGACCCGAATCAACACTGCGATTCGGGTCCTTTTGCCACGGGGGCGGTGGCCGCTAGAACTTCTTCATGTGCGATTTCACCGCGGCCACGTAGGCCTTCGTATCCTTGTACATGCCGTACGTCATCACGCCATACTGGCCCTGGTAGTAGGACGCAATGGCGATGTCCAGGGACGGGCTGGTGCTCACCAGGGATCGGATGATCGCTACGCCGGCGGTTGCGTTGTCGTACGGATCCAGCAGGTTGAGCTTGCGGCCCACCAGGGTCGAGGCCCACTCGCCCGAGGACGGAATGACCTGCATGGCGCCGATCGCGTTGGCCGGGGACACGGCGTCCTGCTGGAAGCCGGATTCCTGGTAGGCGTGCGCCAGGGCGAGCCGCGGGTCCACCCCCATCTTGACGGCCGTCTCGGCGATGATGTCCTTCATCTGCGCCTGGGTGGGCTGCGGGGTGGAGAGCAGCAGGCGCTTGTTCTCGTTCGCCTTGCCCACCACCGCGGCCGGGTAGGTGTAGTGCAGGAAGGTACTGGGAACCAGCGGCTGGGCCGACGCGGTGCCCACACTCGACGTCGTGGTTTGCGCACCGCCGGGGACGGTGATCTTCTGGCCCGGGTGGATGATCGACGTCGACTTCAGGCCGCTGGACTGCAGCAGGCTGGACAGGGTCACGTTCAGCTTGCCGGCAATGCCGGACAGCGTATCGCCGGACTTGACCGTATAGCTGCCCCCGCCGGTGGCTGCGGCGCTGTTGGCCGGTGCCTTGGACGACGCCGACGCGCTGGTGACCGACGAACCGCTCACCTTGATCTTCTGTCCGGGGTAAATGACCGAGGTGACCTTGAGGTTGTTGGCGGAGAGGACGGAGCCCAGGCTCATGCCGTGGCGGGCGGCAATCCCGGAGAGGGTATCGCCCGGCCTGACCGTGTAGCTGCCGGTGCCGGAGGGCGCGACCGCCTTGGTGGAAGGTTTCGCCTGCGCGGCCGGGGCGGAGGCGCTGGAGGCCTTGGCCGCGCCGTTGACCGAGATCTTCTGGCCCGGGTAGATGATCGAGCTGATCTTGAGGTTGTTGGCGGAGAGGAGGGCGCCCAAACCCATGCCGTGCTTGGCGGCAATCCCGGAGAGGGTATCGCCCGACTTGACCGTGTAGCTGCCGGTACCGGCGACGGTTTTGGTGGAAGGTTTCGCACGGGTAACGGTTGAGGCGGCCGAGACCTGGGCGGCGCCGCCGTTGACCGAGATCTTCTGGCCCGGGTAGATGATCGAGCTGATCTTGAGGTTGTTGGCCGAGAGCACGGCGCCCAGGCTCATGCCGTGCTTGGCGGCGATGCCGGAGAGGGTATCGCCGGACCTGACGGTGTAGCTGCCGGAACCCGACGAGGACTGCTTCGCGGCGTTGCCGGAGGACTTGGCGGCCGAGCCGCCCAGCTTGATCTTCTGCCCCGGGTGAATGATGGTGCTGGCACTGAGGCCGTTCAGCGACAGTACCTTCTGCGTGGAGAGGCCGTACCGGGCCGCGATGCCGCTGATCGTCTCGCCGGCCCTCACCGTATGGACGGCGGGAGTGTTCTGCGCCCGCAGGGAAGCGGGCAATCGGGCGGCAACCTGGGAAGCGGGAATGAAAGCGGTCGCCGGAACCGTAACGCCCGGAATCGCCGCCTTGGGCTGCAGCGCAGAGCGCGGCGGCAGCTCGGCTGCCTGGGCCGGCATGGCCAAGGCAGCGGAGGACAGCACGACGGCGGGAATCGCCGCGGTTGCTGCCGCGGACAGTAGTACCCGGCGGGGCTGGCTGCGGTCGTTGCGCGTGATCGGGCGCTGATCGGTCATTGGTGTCCCTCATCCTTGTTCTGCGGCCTGGCGAGCGTCCCCCAACGGGCCGCACAGTGGTACTGGTGTGCCGTTTGTTATCGATGTGAAAGCTGTTACTCAAGTGAATTTACACTATTGACGCATAACACAAAAGCCACCGGCGGAGAATGAAGAATGAAGGCGGCGTGTCGAAAAGGAAATGGCTCCGCGGGGGCCGCCGTGGCACCCTTATACGGTGAGTGAACTTGAAGAACTGATTACCGACTGGCTGCCCCTTCCCGACGTCGCCGAACAACTGGACGTCTCCATTAAAAAGGTGCACGCCCTGCTCGAAGAACGCGCCTTGGTGGAGGCGCGCGTGGGGGAGCGCAGGATCCGCTCGGTGCCGGCGGCGTTCCTGGTCGGCGGGACCGTGCTCGAAAGCCTCAAGGGGACCCTGGCGGTGCTGTCCGACGCCGGCTACAGCGATGAGGAAGCCCTGGTCTGGCTCTTCACCGCCGATGACTCGCTGCCCGGCCGGCCCATCGACGCGCTGCGCGAGGGCCGCAAAACCGAGATCCGCCGCCGCGCCCAGGCGCTCGGCTGGTAGGG
>NZ_JBNHGF010000157.1:0-6148 GCF_059091005.1 Arthrobacter sp. Y3223164 | reverse complement strand
TACCTACAGGCTCACCGGACTGACAGCCGGCGAGTACAAACTAAAGTTCCACGGCGGCGGCTCCGGTGCGCTCTCACAGTGGTACGACGGCGCCCAAACCTTCAAAGAGGCGCAAACCCTGCCCCTGGCCGACGGTGAAGACCGCGCCAACGTCAACGCCGAACTCGCCACGGCCGCCAGCATCTCCGGAACCATCGTGGTTCCCGACGGCGCCAACGTCAGTGATGTATACGTATATGCCTACACCGACAATGAGTGGGACGACGTAGCCTCAAGCTGGGTGCAAGAAGACGGTACCTACAGGCTCACCGGACTGACAGCCGGCGAGTACAAACTAAAGTTCCACGGCGGCGGCTCCGGTGCGCTCTCACAGTGGTACGACGGCGCCCAATCCTTCAAAGTGGCCGAAATCCTGACCCTGGCCGACGGCGAAGACCGCGACAACATCAACGTCGAACTCGCCAAAGCCGCCAGCATCTCCGGGACCGTTGCACTACCGGAAGGCGTCGACCCTGCGTGGATCAGCGCCACCGTTTATGACACCGACAACGACTGGGTCAGCTCCGAGCAACTCAACGGGGACGGCACCTACACGGTTTTGGGACTGGCCGCTGGACAGTACAAGGTCCATTTCTCCGCCGGCGGCTCTGGCGCGATCTCGCAGTGGTACGAAGGCGCCCACTCCTTCGACGAGGCCAAAACCCTGACCCTAGCCGACGGCGAAGACCGCGAAAACATCAACGCTGAACTCGGCAAAGCCGCCAGCATCTCCGGGACCATCGTGGTCCCCGGCGGCGCCAACGCCAGCGCTGTACGCGTCCGCGCATACACCGACAACGAGTGGGAATACGTAGCCTCAGCCTGGGTGGAAGAAGACGGCACTTACACAATCCCAGGACTGGCCGCTGCACAATACAAAATGCACTTCTCCGCAGGCCGCTCCGGCGCGCTCTCGCAGTGGTACGACGGCTCCCAATCCTTCGAGGAGGCCGAAACCCTGACCCTGGCCGACGGCGAGGCCCGCGCCAACATCAACGCCGAACTCGCCAAAGCTCGCACCATCTCCGGAACCATCGTGGTCCCCGACGGCGCCAACGCCGGTGGCCTACGCGTTCGGGCATACACGGACAACGACTCGGACTACGTAGCCTCAACCTCGGTGGAAGAAGACGGCACCTACATCCTCACCGGGCTGTCAGCCGGCAGCTACAAATTGGAGTTCTATGCGGGCCGTTCCGGCGCGCTCTCACAGTGGTACGACGGCGCGCAAACCTTCGAAGACGCACAAACACTGAACCTCGACGACGGCGAAGACCGAACCAACATCAACGCCGAACTCGCCAAAGCCGCCAGCATCTCCGGAACCATCGGGGTCCCCGACGGCGCCAACGTCAGTGGCGTAGAGGTTCGCGTATACACCAACGACGACGGATGGGACCACATCGCCTCAACTTCTGTGGAAGAAGACGGCACCTACATCCTCAACGGAATGTCAGCGGGCGAATACAAACTTGAGTTCTATGCCGGCCGTTCCGGTGCGCTCTCGCGGTGGTACGACGGTGCCCAAACCTTCAAAGATGCCCAAGTTTTACAACTCGCCGACGGCCAAGACCGCACCAACATCAACGCCGAGCTGACCACGGGTGCCAGCATCTCCGGAACCGTTCTGGTCCCCAAAGGTGCAGAGGTCAGTGAAGTGGAGGTGTTTATCTACCGTGTCACAAGAGAATGGGACCCAGTTGCGTCCACCCAGGTTAGCGAGGACGGAACTTATACCGTTAGGGGCCTGCCTACCGGCGCATACAAGATCGAATTCGCGGCAGGTCGATCAGGCGCTCTGACCCGCTGGCACAAAGATGCTGAGTCGTTCGACGATGCCCTAGTGGTAAACGTCACCGAAGGTGAATCCATCGTTGATGTCCATGCCACCCTTCCCAAGGCGTCCAGCATTTCCGGCAGGGTGACCATGCCGGCGGGCGCAGATGCCGACTCCGTCCATATCCGCGTCTACAGTTCCGAGAATGCAGAAGACTGGTCCCGCAGTGCATGGAGTAATCTCGACGGAAGTTACGTAGTCACCGGGCTCAAAGCGGGCAGCTACAAAGTCGAATTCGAAACCTACCGCTCCGGAGCCGCACCTCAGTGGTACAAGAACGGCAACTCACACACGAACGCACAGGTCATTATTTTGGCGGAGGGCCAAGCCGCCACCGGTATTGATGTAGCCCTCGTCAAAGGAGGCAGTATTTCCGGAGCGGTGAAGCTGCCAACCGATTTGGATCCCAGGCTAGTCAGCATCAGCGTCTACTCGGCATCGTCTGAACGCTGGATCACAGACACTCACCTAAATGATGCAGGTGGATTTACCATCAACGGGCTAGCCGCCGGCAGCTACAAACTCTATGCCGATATCTGGGGAACGGATTACCCCTCGCAGTGGTATCCCGAAGGGCCAAGCATCAAGTCCGCTACGGCCATCAGCCTTGCCGCCAGCGAGGACCTCAAAGGCATCGAATTCGTCCTGTCCAAGGGCATGACGATTTCAGGAACTATCTCTGTCCCGAAGGGCTACAGCGCGCTAGGTGCCATCGTCGATGTCTATGACGCCTTCGGCGAAAGTATCACTTCAGCCTATGCGGGCGTAAACGGAAAATTTGAGGTTCCACGCCTCCCCCCAGGCCAGTACAAACTCAGGGTGCATGGTCCTTGGGAGTCGGATCTGGCGCCTGCTTGGTATGCAGGCGCGTCTGCTTGGGACGGCTCCGACGCACCTTTGATACTCAGCCAGCAAGACTTGACAGGCATCGATGTTCATTTACACGTCGGCGGACGCATTTCAGGAAAGGTCACGCTTCCGAGCGGGTACAGCACGTCGAACACCTTCGTCACCGTTTACAGGGCGGATTCCGAAGACGGGTGGGAAACGTCAGGGGCAGTAGGTTCAGACGGCAGTTACTCGATTCTGGGGCTGGCGCCTGGCGACTACAAGTTGGAGTTCGTCAACTTTGAGAAGGCGTTTTCGAGGCCGTGGTACAAGCATTCCAGCTCATTCGAGAGCGCAACAGTCGTCAGGGTTCTGGGTGCGGAGAATGTGACGGGCATAGATGCAAACCTAGGAGCCCAGGTATTCACAACCGTTACGCCCCCAAGCATCGCGGGACACGCTTCCCCGGGCAAGACCCTGACCGTCGTATCTGGCTCGACACAACCCTCCGCCGCCAAAGTGGCTTATCAGTGGCTGCGGAATAGCACTGCTATTGCAGGCGCTGAGGGTGCCAGCTACCAGTTGACCCCTGCCGACGCCGGCACATCAATTTCGGTCAAGGCCACCTACACCTTGGATGGCTATAACGAGGCCACGGCAACGTCGGTCCCGGTCATTGTCGGTTTTCAGCCGTTCAACACGGTTCCGACACCAACGATTAGTGGATCTAAACTTCTTGGCGCCACGCTAACTGCTGTCGCCGGGAATGCTTCTCCGAAGGCCTCCGAGGTCACCTACCAGTGGCTCCGAGACGGCAAGGTGATTACCGGTGCGACGGGCACTACCTACAAGCTGGTCCAGGCTGACGCCGGCACGAAGATCAGTGTCACGGCAACCCATGCCTTGACCGGCTATACGACGACGCCGAAAACCTCAGCCGCCGTCGCAACTGCGTTCGTCTTCGAGAGCGCACCGACACCGACGATCAGCGGATCCAAGTCACTTGGGGCCGTGTTGACCGCCACTGTCGGGGCCAGCAAGCCCGCCGCGTCCTCTACCACCTACCAGTGGCTGCGGGATGGGAAGGCCATCGACAAGGCAACCTCGTCGACGTACAAGCTGACGACGGCAGACGCGGCTGGGAAGATCAGCGTCACGGTGACAAGGGCTGCCAGCGGCTACGCAACCACGGCGAAGACCTCGGCTTCCGTTACCACCGCCTTCGCGTTTACTTCCGCCCCGAAGCCCACCATTTCGGGAACCAAGAAGGTCGGCTCTACGGTGACGGCGAATGCCTCGGCCAGCAAGCCGGCGGCGCCGAAGGTGGCTTACCAATGGCTGCGCGACGGGAAAGCCATCAGCAAGGCAACGTCGTCAAAGTACAAGTTGACCGAAGCTGATGCCGGCAAGAAGATCAGCGTCACGGTGACTCGTTCCGCAACGGGCTACGTAAACCAGGCGTCTACCTCTTCGACGGCGACTGTGGCCAAGGTGGCTTCCAAGGTGAGCGTTGCGGCGTCGTCGACGACGGCGAAGACGGCTGTCTTGACCATCAAGGTCACGGCCAGTGGCTTCAAAAACCTGACCGGCACCGTCACCATCAAGGACGGCAGCAAGACCGTGGCAAAGAATGCCAAGGTCACGAACGGCCAGGTTAGCCTCACGCTGAAGAACCAGAAGAAGGGCAAGCACAAGTACACCGTCACCTACGGCGGAACATCGCAGGTTGCGGGAAGCACAACCACCAAGACGGTCACCGTGAAGTAGCCCTGCGGTCCCGCACACAGAAAAGCAGCGGGCGTTCCGATCTCCACCGGCCAGGTGGAAGATCGGGGCGCCCGCTGTTCCCTTTGTAGGACCCCTACAAAGAACCGCCCTCTCACACGCAGAAACGGCATGGTTCATGAGCGAATCCCGCAAAAGCAGGCTAGGCTCCTCAAGGATAGAAGGAGCTTTGAATGACCCAGCGCATCACCAAGGTACTGATCGCCAACCGTGGTGAAATTGCCGTTCGCATAGTCCGCGCCGCACGGGACGAAGGCATTGCCTCGGTCGCCGTCTACGCCGACCCGGACCGGGATGCCCTGCACGTCCGTCTGGCGGACGAAGCCTACGCACTCGGCGGGAGCACCGCCGCCGAGTCGTACCTGATGATGGACAAGCTCCTGCAGGTGGCCGAGGCCGCCGGTGCCGACGCCGTCCACCCCGGCTACGGTTTCCTGTCCGAGAACGCAGAGTTTGCGCAACGGGTCGTCGACGCCGGGCTGACCTGGATCGGCCCCTCCCCCGACGCCATTTCCCAACTGGGCGACAAGGTCCAGGCCCGGCACATCGCCGAACGGGTCGGCGCCCCGTTGGTGCCCGGCACGCCCGATCCGGTGGGCAGCGTGCAGGAAGTCCTGGACTTCGCCGACGCGCACGGCCTGCCGCTGGCCATCAAGGCGGCCTACGGCGGCGGCGGCCGCGGCATCAAGGTGGTCCGTGACCGCGAGGCCATCGCCGAGTCCTACGAGTCGGCGGTGCGCGAGGCCACGGCGGCGTTCGGGCGGGGCGAATGCTTCGTGGAGCGTTTCCTGGACTCGCCGCGGCACGTGGAAACCCAGTGTCTGGCCGACGCGCACGGCAACGTGGTGGTCATTTCGACCCGCGACTGTTCGCTGCAGCGCCGCAACCAGAAACTCGTGGAGGAGGCCCCGGCCCCCTTCCTGACCCCCGAGCAGAACGAGCGCCTGTACACGGCGTCCAAGGCGATCATGCGCGAAGCCAGGTACCAGGGCGCCGGAACCTGCGAATTCCTCGTCGGCCAGGATGGGACCATTTCCTTCCTCGAGGTCAACACCCGCCTGCAGGTGGAGCATCCCGTGTCCGAGGAAGTCACCGGCATTGACCTGGTCCGCGAACAGTTCCGCCTTGCCCGCGGCGAAGAGCTCGGCTATGACGACCCCGACGTACGCGGGCACTCGTTCGAGTTCCGCATCAACGGCGAGGATGCCGGCCGCAACTTCATGCCGGCGCCCGGGACGGTGGAGACCCTGCGCCTGCCCACCGGTCCCGGCGTCCGCGTCGATTCGGGCATCGAAGCCGGCGAAGTCATCGGCGGCAACTTCGACTCCATGCTGGCCAAGCTGATTGTCACCGGCAGCACGCGCGCCCAGGCATTGGAGCGCGCCCGCCGCGCGTTGGACGAGATGGAAATCGGCGGCATGCCCACCGTGCTGCCGTTCCACCGCGCCGTGGTGGCCGACCCGGCCTTCGCCCCCGTGGAAGGGCCGTTCAGCATCCATACCCGCTGGATAGAAACCGAGTTCGTCAACGACATCCCGGCGTTCCAGTCCGTTCCGGCCGCGGGATCCGACGACGACGGCGAACGCCAGCGGGTGACCGTCGAGGTCGGGGGCAAGCGGCTGGAGGTCGTGCTCCCGGCGGGCCTGGGCGGCGGCACCG
>NZ_JBNHGF010000156.1:0-6181 GCF_059091005.1 Arthrobacter sp. Y3223164 | reverse complement strand
GGTGCGGTGCTCGAGGGTGCGGAAGTCGAGGGTGCGGAGGCCGAAGGTACGGAGGGTGGGGGTGGTGACCCGGTAGCGGTGGGGGCCGCACCGCGCTGGCCTCGCTGAATTTCGTGACCGCCCACGACGGCTTCACCCTGGCCGACCTGACTGCGTACAACCGCAAGCACAACGAAAACAACGGCGAAGAAAACCGCGACGGCCACGACCATAACCGCAGCTACAACCACGGCATCGAGGGTCACACGGGGGACGGCCGGGTCCTCGACGCCCGGGACCGGAGCGCGCGTAACCTGATGGCTACCCTGTTGCTGTCGCTCGGGGTGCCCATGATCTGCGCCGGCGACGAGATCGGCCGCAGCCAGCAGGGAAACAACAACGCATACTGCCAGGACAACGAGCTGGCGTGGACCAATTGGCAGCTGGACGAGCGCGAACACCGGATGTTCGATGCCACCCGCCGGCTTATCCAGATCCGCCGGTCCTTCCTGGCGCACCAGCCGTATAACTACCCGGCACGGGCGGACAGTTCCTACCTGCTCTGGTTCAACGCCGACGGCGAACCGATGACTCCGGACGACTGGAACAACCCGGACTGCCGCCTGGTCCAGCTGCTGATGGGATCGCCCCAGGGTGTGATCGATGGTCTGCTGGTGATCAACGGGGCGTGTCAGCCGCAGAAAATCGTGATGCCGGCCCCGCACGCGCTGCAGGACTTCGGCAAGCACCGCGGCGGGAACCACGTGTTCGAACTGCTCTACACCACCGCGCATTCCGAGGAGCAGCGGCGCGGCGCCAAGGTCCGCAGCGGCGAGAAGGACATGGTGGCCGCCAACAGCCTCTCCGTCTACCGCTCCTGACTTAACGCAGCCGGCGCCGGGAAGGCCCTCAAAGCCTTCCCGGCGCCGGCATGCCGGCCGTTAGCCGGCGTGCACCCAGGGGTTAGATCTGCCGGGGCTCCTCCTGGACGTTGCCGCGGGCCTCTTGGGCCCGTGCCTTCACGTCCTCGGCGGCGGACGCTCCTTCGGACTTCACCCTGCCCGCCGAGTCCTGGGCCGAGGACTTCAGGTCTTCGGCTGCCTCGCGGGCCGGCTCCTTCATGTCCTGGGCCACCTGGCGGGCGGAGTCCTTGACTTCCTGCACCACCGGTTCGGCCTGTTCCTTGACCTTGTCGGCTGCCTGCTGCTCCACCCGGCTGGCCGGGAACAGCGAGGACAGCAGCCAGCCGGCGCCGAAGGCGATCAGGCCGGCCGCCACCGGGTTGCCCTCGGTCTTGCGGGCAAGCTGGTGCGGGGCGTCGCTGGCCATCTCGCCGGCGTCGTGCATCATGGAGCGGGTGCCGCCGGTGGCGTCGTCAGCCGCGCCCATGATCTTCTCCTTGACGCGGCCCACGGAATCCTTCACTTTGTCCGTCTGCCGGTGGACGATGTTCGACGGCGACGCTTTTTCCGCCACGGCGTCCACATCCGTGCCCAGCCGGGCGCGGGTACGTTCGATGTCGGCTCGGATTTCTTCGGGTGACTGGCTCATAGCGCTTCCTCACTTGGCTTCAATGTTTCCGGAATCTGCTTCACTGACTCGGTGGTCCGGGGCATCCCTTCGACCGTCTTCAGCTGCTTGCGGCCAACCGAATACAGAATGGCCGCGATGATGGCCCAGATGACTGCCACAATCAGGCCGGACCAGGCCCACCCGACCCCGCCGGCGATGAGCGCCCACAGGGCCAGGGACAGGAACAGGAGGACGAAGTGGCCGGCCACGCCGGCTCCGCCCAGCAGGCCCGCGCCCTTGCCGGCTTTGGTGCCGGTCTCCTTGAGTTCGGCCTTGGCCAACTCCACCTCCTGGCGCATCAGGACGGAGATGTCCTTGCTGACCTGGCTGAGCAGATCGCCCAAGGATTCGTTCTCGGCCTTGATTTCCGCTCGCGTTGGCTCGGCGCCATCCTGGCCGGGCACGCGTTGATTGCTCGGGCCCGGCATTTGCTGGTGACTCATCGAGTCCCTCCGTCCTCATAGGGGTTCCGCTCCGGGATCGCGGTGCCGCGGCCACCGACGGGCGGTTCGCCCACAGGGTAGGTGGTTTCGGGCTGTGCCGGGGCGCCGCCGAGGGCGGAACCTGTCTGCGCTCCCGGCGCCGCGAAGCCGGCGGCGCTTTGGGCCTCATAGCTGCCCGTTCCTGCCGTGTCGTAGACGGAACCGGTGGTTGCACGGTGCGTGCCCACGCTCCTGCCGGTCATGGAGCCGCTGCCTGCTCCGCTGTCGGCGGTCAGGCCCTTGGTCAGGCGCCCGGCCAAGACGCCGGCCCCCGCCGCGATCGCCAGGAAGGCTCCGGGCCGCCGGCGGGCAAAACGCTTGACCTCGTCCAGCAGGGATCCCGGGTCGCGGTTCTCGAGCCATCCTGCGACTGAGTCGGCCCGGCCCGCCACCTGGCTGACCAGCTGGGTCGCCGGTCCGGACTGTTCCGAGTTGCGGGCCATGGAATTTAGCTCCTCCCCGATGGACCGCAGCCCCGAAGCCACGCGTTGCTGCTGCGTGTTGGCCTGGCCGCGGACACCGTCGCCCAGTTCGGACATCAGGTTGCGGGCCTTGTCTTTGGCTTCGTACGCCACCTGCTTTGCCTCGTCCTTGGCCGTCTGCGCAACGTGCTGGCCGGCTTCGGCCCCTTCGCGCCCTACTTCCCGTGCCTCGGTCTTGGCGGTTTCGCTCCTGGACTGGCCGGTTGAGGGCGGGTTCGACGGCGGCGGTACGGCCGTGCCACCTGTGGGGTAAACGGGAGCGCCCTCGTCGTAACTGCCGGAATGTGGATTCGTGGTCATGGCAATTCCTTTTCCTAGTCGGGTTCTTCCTGTCAGTCCTGATCTTGGTCAGCTATGCTCACGGGATTCCTCGTGGGAATGCGCGTGCTCGCGGCGCAGATCGCGCCCCCGTGCAATGTCCTCCTCTTCCTTCTCGGCATTCTTCTCGATCTTGCGGTTATCGCGGACCGGAAGCTGGATGTTTTCTTCGGCGGCCATGCCGGCCTGCAGTTCGCGCCCGCGTTCGGTCTCGGCATCGAACTCTGCGCCGAACAGCAGGGCGAGGTTGGCCAGCCAGAACCACAGCAGCAGGACGATCACCCCGCCGATGGCTCCGTAGGTCGCGTTGTAGTTGCCGAAGTTGGCTACGTAGAAGGCGAAGCCCAAGGTCGCCAGGGCCAGCACGATCAGCGCGACCAGGGCGCCCAGGCTCATCCAGCGGAACTTCGGCTGCTTCACGTTAGGCGTCGCGTAGTACAACACGGCCACGATCACCACGGCGAAGATGACGACGACCGGCCACTTGGCGATGTTCCAGGCGGTCACTGCCGCCTCGCCGAGTCCGATCACCGAGCCGATCGCCTCCGCCACCGGGCCGGACACGACCAGCATCAGCAGCGTCAGGACGGCCAGCAGCAGCACCACGAGGGTCACCAACAGCATCATCGGGCGGAGCACCCAGAACGGGCGGCCTTCTTCGACCTCGTAGATCCTGTTCATGGCCCGGCCGAAGGCGGTGACATAACCGGATGCCGACCAGATCGCGCCGACGAGGCCGACGACGAACGCCAGCCCGGCTCCCTGGGAAGTGGCGAGCTGCTGGATCGGCTGGCGGATGACATCAACGGCCTGGCCGGGTGCTACCTGCCCCAGCATGTTCATCATGGCGTTGGTGGTTTGTTCCGCCTGCCCTACCAAGCCCAGGATGGAAACCAGCGCCAGCAGGCCGGGGAACAGGGACAGCACCGCGTAGTAGGTGAGCGCCGCCGCAAGATCGGTGCAGTTGTCGTCGGAGAACTCCCGAATGGTCTTGCGGAGGATGTACTTCCACGAAGACTTTTTTACTTGCTGCGGTTGCTGCGGCTTGTCCCCGTGGTCCGGCGGTGGTGCCTCCCGCTCGGTACTCGTGCCCATGTTCGCCTCCTTCGTAGTCCATTCGGACGGAACACCCTCATGCTATTAGTCAGCATGCTGATAATAAAGGGGTGAGTCACACAGAAGGACGTACGAAGCAGCACATTTCCGCTCTAATCCGGCATGAAACGGGGGGTCCCGGCCGATTTAAAGAAACTGTCGGATAGCTACGTTTCAGCCGTTCTGTTGCCACTCGCGCCGGCCGCCCGGGCGGGCGACGGGCGCGAGCGGCAACGGGCGCTGCCCGTGGATCAGCCGGTGGCGTTGGACACCAGTCCGAGTTCGGCATGGTTTGCCAACGCCGGGTGTTTGGGCAGCACCCGCACGCTGTACCCGAACGACCCGGATCGGTCGATGGTGACCGGGCCGGTGAAGAGATAGCGGCCATCGCCCAGCTGTTCGGCGAGGGCAAGTTCGTCACTGGAGGTCTGGGCGAGGTCGTCGTTTTCGGTGACCTGGCCATGCACCACCTGAACGGTGACGCTGTCCGGCGCCAGCGAGCCGAGCCGGACATAGGCATTGACCGTCAGCGATTCGCCGATCTGCGGCTCGTCCGTGATGCCGAGCGAGTCCACGTGCTCCACCGACACGTCGGCCCAGGCCGCATGCACACGGCTGGTCCACGCCGCCAGTTCCTTCGCCGCCGCAAAATCGTCGGCCCGGGCCGTCCGGCCGGATGCCCAGGCGGGACGGTACAGCTGCTCCACATAGTCATGCAGCATCCGTTCGGCGGAAACCGCCGGACCCAGATTGGCCAGCGTGTGCTTGATCATGGCGATCCACTGGTGCGGGACGGCATCGTCGGCTATCGGCTGGGACGGGCCGGCCGCCCCCGCGCCCTCGGAGACCTCGGCGGCATAGAAGCGGGGCGCCACGTGGTGCTCGATCAGGTCGTAGAGCGCGGCTGCTTCGATATCGTCCCGATCGTCCGCGCTGAACATGTCCGCGGTCCCTGCATCGGTGGACGGGTTCGCCGTCGGGATCGCCCAGCCGTTGTCGCCGTCGTACATCTCGTCCCACCAGCCGTCCAACACGGAAAGGTTCAGCCCGCCGTTGATGGCTGCCTTCATGCCGGACGTCCCGCAGGCTTCCAGCGGGCGCAGGGGGTTGTTCAGCCACACGTCGCAGCCCGGGAACAGCGTGCGGGCCATGGCGATGTCGTAGTTGGGCAGGAACACGATCCGGTGCCGGACCTCCGGGTCGTCGGTGAAGCGGACCAGATCCTGGATCATCCGCTTGCCCTGTTCGTCCGCAGGGTGGGACTTGCCGGCGATAACCAGCTGGATGGGCCGTTTCGGGTGCAGGAGCAGCGCCTTGAGCCGGGCCGGGTCGCGCAGCATCAGGGTCAGCCGCTTGTAGGTCGGCACCCGGCGGGCGAAACCGATGGTCAACACGTCCGGGTCCAGCACGGCGTCGGTCCACGCCAGCTCCGCGTCCGCGGCCCCGCGCTTCTTCCAGGCGGCCCGCAGCCGGCGGCGGACATCCTCGATCAGGGCCGTCCGCAGGCTTCGGCGCAGCGCCCAGATGTCCTCGTCGGACACGTCGTAGACCCGGTCCCACTGGCGGGCGATCACCGGCTCGTCGCCGAACGCCGACCGCGCGTACTCGGCGATCCGCGGGTCCACCCAGGTCGGCACGTGCACGCCGTTGGTCACCGAGGTGATCGGCACTTCCTCCTGGTCGAAGCCCGGCCAGAGCCCGGAGAACATGCCGCGGGAGACCACACCGTGCAGCTTGGCCACACCGTTGGCCCGCTGCGCCAGCCGCAGGCCCATCACGGCCATGTTGAACTTGGACGGATCTCCGCCGTCGTAATTCTCGTCGCCGAGTTCCAGAATCTTCGCGGTGGGCACGTCCGGGGCGAGGCCGGCGCTGAAGAAATGCTGGATCTGCGCCTTGTCGAACCGGTCGATGCCCGCGGGCACCGGCGTGTGCGTGGTGAACACGGTGTTGGCGCGGCCGGCGGCCAAGGCCTCGTCCCACGTCAGCCCGGCGGCCGCCAGCTCCTGGATGCGTTCGATGCCCAGGAACCCCGCGTGCCCTTCGTTCGTGTGGAAGACCTCCGGCGCCGGGGCGCCCGTGAGCCGCTGGTGGATGCGCAGCGCCTTCACGCCGCCCATGCCCAGCAGCAGTTCCTGCTGCAGGCGGTGGTCGCCGCCCCCGCCGTAGAGCCGGTCGGTGATGCCGCGGGCGGCCTCGTCGTTGCCCGGGATGTTGGAGTCCAGCAGCAGCAGCGGCACCCGGCCCACGTCG
>NZ_JBNHGF010000155.1:0-6202 GCF_059091005.1 Arthrobacter sp. Y3223164 | reverse complement strand
GCGGGCGCCGAGCTCGCGGGGGCCATGACGCTCGTCGCCGAGTTCGCCCCCGCCAAACGGCGCGGCTACTTCACTGCCATCGTGCTGGCGACGCCACCCGCCGGCATCGCCCTCGCGACCGTCGCCTTCCTCTGGGCCTCTTCCGCAGGCGACGCCGCGCTGCTCGATTGGGCCTGGCGCATCCCGTTCCTCGCCTCCGCCGTCCTGTTCTTCGTGGCGCTGTTCATCCGCTCCAAACTCGAGGAGACGCCGGAATACCGCCAGGCGAGCGAGCACGCCGACGAGGCCCGCAAGCGCAAGCGGCCCGTGGTCGAACTCCTGCGCAAGGACCCGATGGCCGTGGTGATCGGGTTCTTCTCCATCACTGGCCACAATGCGCTGAACTACATCATGGCGGTGTTCGCGATCGGTTTCATGGCCTCCCCCGCCGTCGGGATGAGCCGTCCCGAGGCGCTGCTGGCCGTCACGATCGGATCGCTGGCGGGCGTGGTCGCGACACCCGCGGGCGGATGGGTTTCCGACCGCTTCGGAGCTGGCCGGATTCTCGCGATCGGTTCCGCGGCCGGCGCGCTGTTCGCGTTCCCGCTGTTCGCCGCCCTGGCGAGCGGGTCGGTCGCTGTTGCGACAGCCACGATCGGAGTGGGGTACGGCGTCGTCGTCGCGATGACCAGCGGCGCCCAGGGCGCATTCCTCACCAACCTTTTCCCGCCCGAGCGACGCTTCTCCGGCGTCGGGCTCGCGCGCGAACTCAATGGCGCGATCGTGGCGGGCCTGAGCCCCCTCATCGCAGGCGCGCTCATCGCCGCTGCGCAGGGCAGTACGTGGTCGGCGGCACTGTTCCTTGCGGCCTGCTGCGCGTCCTCGGTGATCGCTGTGCTGCTGGCCCGCGGCCGCGGCACCACCGCACCGTGATTTCCACAACCTTGGAGGTAGCACCATGAAGCGCAGATTCCCCCGTGTGAGCGAACTTCGCCCGCTGCTGAAGTTCGACCTGCCGACCCTGGATCGCCGGACTGCGCGGCTCGCGCACGCCGCGGATGTGTGGGATCTTCGCGCGATCGCACAGCGCCGCACGCCCACGGCCGCGTTCGACTACGTGGACGGCGCGGCCCAGCGGGAGCTCACGGCGAGACGCACGCGCGAGGCGTTCGACGCCGTCGAGCTTCTCCCCCGCATCCTGCACGGCACCGCGAACGTGGACCTCTCGACCTCGATCGCGGGCAGGACTTCATCGCTGCCGTTCGGGATTGCGCCGACCGGCTTTACCCGGCTCATGCACGCCGAAGGCGAGGACGGGGGCGCGGCTGCTGCCGCTGGGGCGGGCATCCCGTTCTCGCTGTCCACCATGGGCACGCGCTCGATCGAGGAGGTTGCCGCCACCGCCCCCGAATGCCGGCGCTGGTTCCAGTTGTACCTGTGGAAGGACCGGCAGAAATCGCTGGACCTCCTGCGCCGCGCGGAGGCCTCGGGCTTCGACACGCTGCTCGTCACCGTGGACACACCGGTCGCCGGGCAGCGTCTCCGGGACGCCCGAAACGGCATGACAATGCCGCCCAGACTCACGCTCAAGACCGTGCTCGATGCCTCTTACCGGCCCGAGTGGTGGTTCAACTTCCTCACCACCGACCCGCTCACGTTCGCGTCGCTGTCCGGGACCAGCCAGGACCTGCCCACGCTGATCAACTCGATGTTCGATCCGTCGCTCTCGATCGAGGACCTTGAATGGATCCGGTCGGAGTGGGGCGGGAAGCTGTTCGTCAAGGGCGTGCTGACGGCCGAGGACACGCGCCGTGCGCTCGACGCCGGAGCAGACGGACTCATCGTCTCAAACCACGGGGGGCGGCAACTCGACCGCGCGCCGGTCTCGCTCCGCGCGCTGCCCGAAGTGCGGGCCGAAGCCGGGGAAGGGGTGGAGATCATCCTCGATTCCGGCATCATGTCCGGGGCGGACATCGTCGCTGCGCTGTGCGCGGGCGCCGACTTCACCCTCATCGGGCGCGCCTACTTGTACGGGCTCATGGCCGGCGGGCGCGAGGGCGTCGAGCGGGTGATCACCCTGCTCGCGAAAGAGATCGAGGTGACAATGCAGCTCATCGGCGCAGCGACTATTGCGGACCTGAAACCACACCTGCTGCGCACCTAACCGGGCCTCGCCACGGAGTGCTCAGACCGCCACAGCGGCAGGGGGCGACTGGTACCGGCGGCTTTCCAAGCGCAGCTCCAAGTCGTCCATGACCAGGGCGGCCAAGTCCTCCAACGTCTGAGTATCTTCGTCGCTGAAGTCGCGCGCTTCGAAGTCCAGTACGCAGAGGGTGCCCAGGTTGAATCCGTCCCGGGTTCTCAGCGGGACGCCGGCATAAAACTTCAACCCGAAGTCGCTGGCCACCAGCGGGTTGGCAAACGCCCGGGGATCCGCGGGCGCATTATTGATGACCCAGGGTCCGTGCTGCAGGATGGCCGAGGCGCAGAGTCCGGGTTCCCGGTCGATCTGCTCGACGTCCAGGCCGTGGTGTGACTTGAACCAGATGCGATCGTGGTCCACCACGCTGACAATGGCAATCGGGGCGGCGAGAAGGCGGGAGGCCAGTGCGGTGATGCGGTCGTACGCTCCGTCCGGCGGGGTGTTCAGGATCTCGTAGCGTCGAACCGCTTCCATACGTTGATCTTCGTCTACGGGGATTATGGATGCGTCCACCCTGTGCCGGCCCCGGAGTGCGAGCCCCAAATCAGCCAATGCCAGTGCCACCTCCCGCCCCGTGGGCCGTTCCTCTGGTTCACGTGCCATCATGGCGGTCAGCAACCCTGCCCACTCCGGCCCGAATCCGGCGGGGACGTCCGGATCACGCAGCAGACGGGCAACAGCCGACTCCAGCGGCGGGCCGGGAAAGGCAGCCTGGCCGGTAAGGCATTCGAGCAGAACCAGGCCCAGCGAATAAATGTCGCTGGGCGGGCCTATCGGTTCGCCCCTCGCTTGCTCCGGGCTGAGGTAGGCAGCCGTCCCGTAGACCCCCGGAACATGGGCATCATCGGAAACCACCATGGCGACTCCGAAATCGGCGAGCTTGGCGCGCAGGCGCGACCCGTCGTCGTCGTAATTAAAGAGCATGATGTTGCCCGGTTTTACGTCGCGGTGGACGACCGAGGTGTTGTGGATGTAGGCCAGTCCCTCGGCCAATTCGCGGCCGATTTGGGCAACGTGGCGGGGCGGGAGGGCACCTTCGGCCAGCCGCACCCTCAGGTCGGCGCCTTCAATCAGTTCCATCACCAGATAAATTTGCGGATGTCCGGCTTCGATCTTGTCGATGCCTGCGTCCAGCAGGGTCACCAGATTCGGGTGGTTTAGCCGGGCCAAAAGCTTGATCTCGGCGTTGTCGCGGTGGAATTCTTCCTCGTTCATAGTGGGCCGCTGAATAACCTTGACGGCTACCTCCCGCCCCAAAACCTCATCTCGAGCCCGGTAAACCTTGGCGTTCGCTCCGGTACCTGCCAACTCCTTGAGCAGGTAGCGCCCGTCGAGCAGCATTCCGGATCGATCTAGATGAGGCGCCAACGTCTCCTGCTTCCCGGCTGCCTGTTTAACAGCACCCTTAGTATCCTACGGTGCAGCGGCGCCCCGCCGCGGCAGCGCTTGGGCTTTCTGCCCGCGTTCGGCCGCGTACGGAGCTTTGCCCGCGCCACCGGGCAGCAGAAGGAGTCCGTTGAGCGAGTCCGCTTTGCTGCCTGATGCGAGCTCATCCGCGACGCGGCGTCACGGTCACGAGTCGCGAGAGGTCGGTGCCTGGGGCGGCGAGTCGGTCCACGGCTTCGAAGACGAACTGTTGCATGGCAGCTGCCGCGGCCGAGGGCGGGACGTCGGTTCGCCGGGCCAAGTTCACGGTTCGGGTCAGGTGGGGGCTCACCAGGCGGGTGCTGTCCAGCGTGGGGCGGTCGATGACCACCATGGCCGGAACCACGGCCACTCCCAGCCCGCGTTCCACGAATCGGAGCACTGCGTCCATTTCGGCGCCCTCGACGGCGATCGTCGGGGTAAGTCCCGCAGCGGAGAAGGCCGCGTCGGTGGCCCCGCGCAGGTCGTAGCTGCGGTTGAACGCGACTTGGGGGATCTCCGCCAGCTCCGCCAGGGTGAGCTCGGCCCGGGTCGGGCTTTCGCCCGGTTGCTCCTTCCCGTGTCCTGGCATCGGGGAGCCCGCGGCTGAGATCACCACCAGTTCCTCGGAAAGCAGGGGGATCAGCTCGGTGCCGGCTACGGATGGTTCGGCCCCGCGGGTGACCATCAGGGCAAGGTCCAGGGCGTTCTCGTTCAGAGCGTCCACCAGGGAGCGCGAGCCGCCCTCCGTGATGTGCAGGTCCACTCCTGGATGCGCGGCCCGGAAGGCCGCCAGCACGTCGGCAACCAGTGAGACGCACAGGGTAGGCGGGGCGCCGAGCCGGACGTGGCCGCGCCGAAGCCCGGCCAGTTCGTCCATCTGTTCGCGGGCGAACCGCGCGTCACCCAGCATCCGCCGCGCGATGGGCAACAGCACCTCGCCTGCGTCGGTCAGTGTCACCCCGGCCGGTCCGCGGCGGAACAGCTTGGTGCCCAGGTCGGCCTCCAACGCGGCGATCTGCCGGCTCAGGGACGGTTGGGCGAGGAAGAGCTCCTCGGCGGCACGGGTGAAGTGGCCATTCCGGGCCACCGCCTCAAAGGAGGACAACTGCTCGAGTCTCATCATAGCCTTTTCACATCAGGTTTAGTCGAATAATGCATTGGACTCATCATACCTGCGTTCCTAGCATGGAGATATGACCCCAAAGCACGCCGCTGAGCGACTGTTGTCCACCTCTGTCCTCGTCATCGGCACCGGTGGTGCCGGACTGCGCGCCTCCATCGAACTGGCACAGCGCGGGGTCCAGGTGCTGGCGGTGGGCAAGCGGCGCAAGCACGACGCCCACACCACGCTGGCGGCCGGCGGCATCAATGCCGCGCTGGCCACCATGGATCCCGAGGACAGCTGGCAGCAGCATGCCGCCGACACCTTGCGCGAGTCCTATTTCCTGGCCGATCCGGCCATCGTGGAGACCGTGACGCGCAATGCCGCCGACGGCATCGAGGACCTGGAAAGGTGGGGGATGCCCTTCGCGCGGGAGGAAGACGGGCGGATTTCCCAGCGCTTCTTCGGCGCGCATAAGTACCGCCGTACTGCCTACGCCGGCGACTACACCGGCCTGGAGATCCAGCGCACCCTGATGCGCCGCGCGGCTGAACTGAACGTGCACATCATCGACAGCATCTACATCACCCGCCTGCTGGTGGCGGACGGTACCATCTTTGGCGCTTACGGGTTCGACGTCGTGGACGGCACGCCCGTGCAGATCCACGCCGACGCGGTGATCCTGGCCGCCGGCGGGCACACCCGCATCTGGCGCCACACCTCCTCCCGGCGGGACGAGAACACCGGCGACTCCTTCCGCCTGGCGGCCCTGGCCGGAGCCCGGATCCGGGACGCCGAGCTGGTCCAGTTCCACCCCTCCGGACTGCTGGAGCCCGACGACGCTGCCGGCACACTCGTCTCCGAGGCAGCACGCGGCGAAGGCGGCATCCTCACCAACGCGCTCGGCGAGCGCTACATGGAGCGCTACGATCCCGAACGCATGGAGCTGTCCACCCGCGACCGGGTGGCCCTGGCCGGGTATACCGAGATCGCCTCGGGCCGGGGGACGGAGAAGGGCGGGGTCTATCTGGACGTGTCCCATCTGCCGCGGGAGGTCATCCTGCAGAAGCTGCCCCGGGTCTACCGCACCTTGATCGACCTGCAGATGGTGGACATCACGACCACCAAGATGGAGATCGCCCCGACCGCTCACTACTCCATGGGCGGGGTCTGGGTGGCCCCGGAGGACCACGGCACCGGCGTGGACGGGCTGTACGCGATCGGCGAGGCGTCCTCGGGCCTGCATGGGGCGAACCGCCTGGGCGGGAACTCGCTGATCGAGCTGCTCGTCTACGGGCGCATCACCGGCGAGCACGCCGCAGAGTACGCGGCCTCCCGCACCAATGTTCGCCGGGACCCCTCCGCCGTCGAGTCGGCCCGCGCCGAGATGCAGGCCCTGCTCAGCGAGCGCGGGACGGAGTCAGCCCGGCGGCTGCAGCGCGAAGTGCGCAACCTGATGACCGAGCACGCCGGCGTCGTGCGCACCGGGCAGGGGCTGCAGGACGGCCTGC
>NZ_JBNHGF010000154.1:0-6221 GCF_059091005.1 Arthrobacter sp. Y3223164 | reverse complement strand
GGCCAAGCCGGCCCAGCAGCGGACCGACGGCGGAGACCGCGGCGCGCAGGCTCAGCGCCATCAGCAGGATGCCCAGCAGCGCGCCGATCCGCCCGGTCCACGGCCTGCGGAGGAAGTAGTTCACCCGCCTACCCTAGCCGCGGCCCGCCCGCTTACCCCGCCGGATACGGTTCGCGGCGCAACAGTCGGGCCGGATGACGGCAGTTCCTGCCCGCGGTCGCCGTCCTTGTCCGCTCCCCCTGTAACCAACTTCCGGGCGGTGACAGGCGCCGCCGTAAGATGGTGCTGGCGCCCTTCCCGTGCGGCGCCGCGGACTGCCGAACGCCCGCCCCGGGCGGCTGCGGCCTGCGAAGAACTAGGAAGTGGTGCCAAGGATGCTTGACCCGTCAACGATCGAGTCCATCGCCGACGAGCTGGTGGAAGCCGGCCGGACACGGACGCCGGTGAAACGGCTGACCGCCCGCTACCCGGAGATGACCATTGAGGACTCCTACAAGGTGCAGAACCTGTGGCGCGAGCGCAGCGAGGCCGCCGGCCGTACGCTGGCGGGCCGGAAGATCGGCCTGACGTCCAAGGCCATGCAGTACGCCACCGGCATCAGCGAGCCGGACTACGGGATCATCTTCGATGACATGATCCTGGAGAACGGCTGCACGGTGAGGTGGGACCAGTACACCCACCCGCGCATCGAAGTGGAACTGGCCTTCGTGCTCAACCGCGACGTCAAGGGCCCCAACGCCACCATTTTCGACGTTTTGAACGCCACCGAGTACGTGGTTCCCGCGCTTGAGATCCTGGACTCGCGGATCGAGATGGAGGGCCGCACCATCGTTGACACCATCTCCGACAACGCCGCCATGGGCGCCATGGTGATCGGCGGCAACCCGGTCCGCCCGCAGGACGTGGACCTGCGCTGGATTTCCGCCATCCTGTACAAGAACCAGACCGTGGAGGAGACCGGCGTCGCCGCCGGCGTGCTCAACCATCCGGCCGCCGGCGTCTACTGGCTGGCCAACAAGATTGCCCCGCACGGCGACCACCTCAAGGCCGGTGAAACCATCCTCGCCGGCTCGTTCACCCGACCCATGTGGGTACACAAGGGGGACACCGTCTTCGCCGACTACGGGCAGTTGGGAACCATCACGTGTCGTTTCGAGTAGAGCCCGACCCGTCCTTCAAGGACGCCCTGTCCACCGCCGACCGGCCGCTGGCCGGCATCTGGGTCTGCTCCGGCTCGCCCCTGGTGGCCGAACTCTGCGCCGGGGCCGGCTTCGACTGGATCTTCATCGACGCCGAACACTCCCCCAACGGGCTGGAGTCTGTGCTGGCGCAGTTGCAGGCCGTGCGCGGCTACCCCGGCATTCCCGTGGTTCGCCCGCCCGTCAACGACACCGTGCTGATCAAGCAGTACCTGGACCTGGGCGCGCAGTCACTGATCATTCCGATGGTGCACACGGCCGGACAGGCCCGCGCCGCCGTCGCGGCCACCCGCTACCCGCCGGCCGGCGTGCGCGGCGTCGGTTCCGCGCTGGCCCGCTCGGCCCGCTGGAACCGCATCCCGGACTATCTCACCCGCGCGGAGGAGACGCTCACGGTCATTGTCCAGATCGAGTCCGCCGAGGCCGTGGAGAACGCCGCGGAGATTGCCGCGGTGGACGGCGTGGACGGCGTGTTCATCGGCCCGTCCGACCTGGCCGCCTCGATGGGCGTGATTGGCCAGCAGGAGCACCCGGACGTGGTCGGCGGCGTGGAGAAGGCGCTGAAGGCCGCCAAGGCGGCCGGCAAGTTCGTGGGGGTCAACGCCTTCGCCGAAGCCTCCGCCCGCCGCTACATGGAGTGGGGCGCCGATTTCGTCGGCGTCGGCGCCGACGTGGCGCTGCTGGCCCGCGGCTCCGAGGCCCTGGCGGCCAAGTACATCCCCTCCAACGGGGACGGCACGGCCGGCACCCCGGCCAGCTACTGATCCTCTGCAGAACGACGGCGGCGCTTGGGCGGGCTTCGCAGCCCACCTAAAGCGCCGCCGTCCTACGCGCTGAGGTGCAGCAACTGCTGGTTGGGGAAGCGTCCTTCGGCTAAAAATGCTAAGACTTGAGCATGGCTGCTTCATTCAAGGTTGGGGATAGAGTGCGCTGGAATTCAGAGGCCGGCGAAATCCACGGCAGAGTCACCAAGATCCACACCAAGGACTTTGAATTCCGGGGCCGCACGAGGCGCTGCTCCGAGGATGAGCCACAGTACGAAGTCCAGAGCGACAAGACGGACCACGCGGCTGTCCACAAGGGCTCGGCGCTGCGCAAAACGGACTAACCGGCGACGCCGCCAAAGGCTCTCAGGGCTGGGACTCCACGGCCGTTTGAGGCTCCACAGAAGTTCGAGGAAACAAGACGTGGCAACTGTCTCCAGCAATCTTTCCGGCCGGCAACCGACCGTTCGGGCGCTGGCGCGGATTTCCCACACGCACGGGGGCGTCGGGCTGATCGACCACCTGCTGCGGGCGCCGACAGCGGACGAGGTGGAACTGCGGGTCAGCCTCTGCGGGCTGTGCGGCTCGGACGTTATCGTCTACCGTGCCGACGCGGCAGCGGCGCCGGTTCCGCTGGGCATGGTGCTCGGGCACGAGTCGGTCGGCACGGTGGTCCGCACCGGGCTGCTGGTTCCCGAATGGCTCGCGCCGGGCACCCGGGTAGTGCCCATTTCCACCGTGGGCTGCGGCGACTGCGAGGCGTGCCGGGCGGACCAGCCGCATCTTTGCGCCGAGCGCTCCGGTCTGGGGCTGACCCAGCATGGCCAAGCCACTTCACGGGCTCTCGTTCCGTGGCGCAATCTGGTGCCGGTGCCGGAGTCGGTTCCGGACACCACGGCAGTTCTAGCAGAGCCCGCGTCCATCGCCTGGCGCGCGGTCTCTACTGTCGCCCGCATCCAGCCCGGCGAGCGCGTGGCAGTCTCGACCACCCGCAGCATCGGCCTGCTCGCCGGCCTGATGGCGCAGCGCGCCGGCGCTGAGGTGACGATGATTGGCCGTGAAGGTCCCGGCCACGCGGCTCGGGTTGAGTTGGCCCAAGGCCTTGGCTTGGGCAGCACGACCGAGCAGCAACCCAACACCTACGATGTGTGGATTGAAGCGACCGGTGCTGGTATCAACCTGGCACGTGCCGTTCAGGAACTGCGGCCCTTGGGCCGCCTGGTCATGGTGGCGATGTACGCCACCGGGACCGCCCCTGCGCCCGTGGTCCGGACCAGCAAGAACCTTGCGGTCCTGAATAGCTTCATCTCCACACGGCCGGATTTCGAGCAGGCCCTGGCGTTCCTTGCCACCAGTCCGGATTTGGGCGAGCGCCTCATTACGACCTACCCCATGGGCCGGGCCGTCGAAGCGCTGCGGCTGACAGCCGAAGCCAGCACCGACGCCATCGGGCGGCCGCTGGTCAAAGCGGTCCTCATCCCCGATGCCTGAGCGGGCTCTCTCGACATGTGACTAAACAGTCACCTATTATGGGCGCATGGATGCCGTGTTCAAGGCCCTGGCGGATCCCACCCGGCGCGGGCTGCTGGACGAACTGTTCCGCGAGGACGGGCAGACCCTCACCGCACTCGAAGCGCGGTTCGGCATCACGCGCTTCGGCGTCATGAAGCACCTGAAGCAACTGGAAGAGGCCGGCCTGGTGGTGACCCGCCGCCGCGGCCGGGAGAAACTGCACTTCCTGAATCCGGTGCCCATCCGGCTCATCCACGACCGCTGGGTAAGCAAGTATGCACAACCATGGGCCGCTGCCCTCAGCGACCTCAAATCCCGATTGGAAAGTCCCATGGAGAAAATCTTCGAGATCTATATCCGCACCACCCCGGAACAGCTCTGGGAAGCCATCACGGACAGCGAGACCAGAAGCAAGTACCAGTTCGGCAACCGGATCGAGACGGACTGGACGCCAGGGTCCGGGTACGCGGTGACCAACCCGCGGGCCGATGCGCCGCTGAGCGAAGGCGAGAACCTGGAAGTCGATCCGCCGCGCCGGCTGGTCCAGACGATGCGCGCACTGTGGGGCGAGGACGTCGCGGCCGAAGGCACGTCCCGGGTGACGTGGGAGATCGAACAGGTGGAGGACTCCTGCCGCCTCACCGTGACGCACGATCAGCTGCGCGAGGGGGCCAACGAGCAGGTGTACGGCGGCTGGCCGATGGTCCTGTCCGGCCTCAAGACGTGGCTGGAGACCGGCGAGAAACTCACCACACCCGGCTCGCTGATGTACACCTGATACCGGCTAGAGAGCACTTCGGACATCAGAGCGCCCCGGAAGTTCTGGCTGGCCGGCGCTCTCACCCCCCTAGTCCCATCAAAGAATCAGCAGGCGCCCTTTTCACGACTGGAAAGGGCGCCTGCTGAATAGTCAGTCCGGAGTCAGTGTCCGGGAGCGGGATCGGAGCGGAATCAGGAGAGCTTGGACGCCACCAGCGAGGTCAGGTCCACCAGGCGGTTGGAGTAGCCCCATTCGTTGTCGTACCAGCCCACGACCTTGACCTGGTTGCCCATGACCTTTGTGAGGCCGGAGTCGAAGATGGCCGAGGCCGGGTCGGTGACAATATCCGAGGAGACGATGGGGTCCTCGGTGTAGGTCAGGATGCCAGCCAGGCGGGGATCCGCGGCTGCCGCCTTGAACGCGTCGTTGACTTCCTCCACCGTTACCTCGCGGCCGACCGTGACGGTGAGGTCCGTGGCGGAACCGGTGGGGACCGGCACGCGGATGGCGAAGCCGTCCAGCCGGCCCTTGAGCTCGGGCAGCACTTGCCCGATCGCCTTCGCTGCCCCGGTCGAGGTGGGAACCATGTTGATCGCGGCGGCCCGGGCCCGGCGCAGGTCGCGGTGCGGCCCGTCCTGCAGATTCTGATCCGCGGTGTAGGCGTGGATGGTGGTCATCAGGCCCTGCTCGATCCCGAAGTTCTCGTGCAGCACCTTCGCCAGCGGGGCCAGGCAGTTGGTGGTGCAGGAGGCGTTGGAGACGAGGTGGTGGGCGCCGTCGTCGTACTCGCCGTCGTTGACGCCCATTACAACGCTGAGCACATCGCCCTTCGCGGGAGCGGAAATGAGGACCTTGCGGGCGCCGGCGACCAAATGCTTTTCGGCATCCGTGGAGCTGGTGAAGCGCCCGGTGGACTCGATCACGATGTCTACGCCGAGCTCGCGCCAAGGGAGGTTTCCGGGGTCGCGCTCGGCCAGCACCTTGATGGTCCGTCCGTCGACCACCAGGTCGCCGTCGGCAACCTTGACGTCCGCGCCCAGCCGGCCGACCACGGAGTCGTACTTGAGCAGGTGCGCCAGGGTTTCCGGCGAGCCGAGGTCATTGATCGCCACGATCTCGAGGTCTGCACCGATCTTGCCCTGCGCCATGGCCGCCCGGAAGTAGTTGCGGCCAATGCGCCCGAAACCGTTGATGCCAATCCGTACTGCCATGGGAACTCCTTTTATTTAGCCTCTAAATTTATGTTCCATTATTATTATCCTGATACTGCCGGACGAGGTCAAGGGGATCGATGTGAGCACCACCGCCACCACTCCGCAGGTCCTGCGGCTGACCAACCTGAAAGCCGTCCTGTCGGTGATGCGCGAGAACGGCGCAGTGACCGGGAGCGACCTGATCGAGGCGACCGGGCTGACGCGTGCCACGGTCATCGCGGTCTGCGACGACCTGGTGTCCCGGGGCTGGGCCCGCGAGGTGGCCGGCGAACGCGTGCTCGGCACGGCGAAGGGCAGGCCCGCCCGGCGGTTCCAGTTCAACCCCGGGGCGGGCTGCGTGCTGGGACTGGACGTCGGCATGGCCACCGCCACCGTGCTGGTGGCGGACCTGAACGGCCTGGTGCTGGCCCGCATCTCAGAGCGGTTCGAGAAGCCGCCGGCTCCGGCGGACTCGCGCCGCTCCACGATTAAGCGGGCAGTAGCCGCCGCCCTGGCCGAGGCCGGACTGCCGCCGGAATCGGTGCTGGCGACGGCCATCGGGGTGTCCACCGTCGTCGATCGCCACGGCAACGTGGCACCCGGACATGAACTTTCCGAGCACTTCGACATTGGCCTGCAGACCGAGGTCTTTGCCCGCTACGGCTGGCCGGTGCTGCTGGAGAACGACGCGAACCTGGCGGCCCTGGCGGAGCGCTGGAGCGGCGCCGGCAAGGGCGTCGACGACTTGGCCGTCATGCTGGCCGGCGAGCGGCTGGGCACCGGCCTGATCGAA
>NZ_JBNHGF010000153.1:0-6260 GCF_059091005.1 Arthrobacter sp. Y3223164 | reverse complement strand
CGCGGGCTCGGTCCCGCCGTCCCGCGGTTCGCGGGCGGCAGCCGGAACATCGTCTCCCGGCCGCACCCCGCCGTCCCGCCGGCTGCTGCCGATTTCCGAACTCATCACATGCCTCCTGCGTCGATCGCCCTCGCTGAAGCAGGTTGTTGCCCCCTGTGGGTACACCCTAGACCTGCCGCCGGCGGCGGGCCAGATCGGGAACCCTTTCGGGGGCGGCCGGGGCGGGGACTAAACTGGTAGGCGATGATGCGCAAAATGTTCAAGTCCAAGATCCACCGTGCGACGGTCACGCACGCGGATCTCCACTACGTCGGGTCCGTGACCGTGGACCTCGACCTGCTGGATGCCGCCGACATCCTTCCCGGCGAGCTGGTTTCCATCGTCGACGTCACGAACGGCGCCCGGCTGGAGACGTACACCATCGCCGGCGAACGCGGCTCGGGCGTGCTGGGCATCAACGGTGCCGCCGCCCACCTGGTGCACGAAGGCGATCTCGTCATCCTGATTACCTACGCCGACATGACCGACGACGAGGCCAGGTCCTTCGTGCCGTCGGTGGTGCACGTGGACGCCGGCAACAGGATCGTCGACCTGGGCTCCGACCCGGCGGAGTCCGTGGACGACGGGCTGATGCGCCCGCCGTTCGCGGTCAAGTAACCGTCCCCGGCGGCGCTCAGCGCCGGTGGTACTGCCGGTGCAGCGCGCGGACCTCGTCCGCCAGTTCGCCGGACGGCCCGTCCACCAAGGTTCCCGGCGCCACCTGCTGAATCGGCAGCGCGGCCACCGGCGCCGGCCCGACGCCCCACTCCGCCAGCCACCGGCCCAGCTGTTCGGATGACACTGCGTAGACAATCCGTCCCAAGCCCACCCAGGCGTGCGCCGCCGAACACATCGGACAGTGCTCGCCCGAGGTGTAGACGGTTGCCGCCCTGCGTTCCCCGGGTGGAAGGTTCCTGGCGGCCCAACGGGCAATCTCGAACTCCGGGTGCCGGGTGTGGTCCCCGTCCTTGACCCGGTTGCGGTCCTCGAACACGACGTTGCCGCCGGCGTCGACCAGCACCGAACCGAACGGCTCGTCGCCGTCGTCCAACGCTTCACGGGCCAGTTCAACGCAGCGCCGCAGATGCCTGAGGTCCTCGGTTGCCAGTTCCATGGGCCGATTATGGCAGAACGCCCAGCCGCCGGCATGTAACGCAGCTGACACCGGTCCGGGGAACCGCGCCGACAGGTAACGGGCGCCCTCAGCAGGTAACGTAGGGCGGGTGGGAAATTCGACAGTGCTCAGGACCGTGGCCACGTGGCTGCTGTGCCTGATGCTTGCCGTGGCCGCTGCCGCCATGACGATCATGCTGGTCAATGCGTTCGTGTTCAGCCCGCAGCACCAGGTGAAGGCGTACTTCAAAGCGCTGGAAGACGGCGACGGCGGTGCGGCGCTCGGTCTGCTTCACGCAACCGTGCCGGACGCCAACGCCGCCATGCTCGACGGCGCCGCGCTCAAGGCCTCGGTGGAGGACATCGAAGACCTGGAAGTCGGCGATCCGGTGCCGGCGGGCGAGGACAAGGTGGACCTGCCCGTCCACTACACGGTTGGCGGGGCGCCGCACACCTCGACGTTCACGTTGGAAAAGACCGGCACGACGTGGTTCTTTTTCAACCAGTGGTCCTTCGTACCCAGCACTCTTCCCACCATCAGCGTGGACGTGATCAACGAGAACGAGGCCTCACTGAACGGTACCCGGGTGGCGCTGCCGGAAGGCAGGAATTCCTTTGCGGTGTTCTATCCCGGCACCTTCGAGGCGCACTACGCGAGCGACTACTTCGCCGCCCCGGTCGTGGAATCCGTACTGACCGGCCCGGAAAACGCGCCGGACGCCCAACTCTCGCTGGCGACGGCGGCCACCCCCAAGCTGGTTCAGGACCTGGGCGCCCAGGTCAACGCCTTCCTCGACTCGTGCGCGGAGCAGCGCGTGCTGCAGCCCTCCGGCTGCCCGTTCAGCGCCGCGATGGACCGCGTCCGGGACGACACCATCAACTGGTCGATCGTGAAGTACCCGGACGTTAAGGTAGAACCCTTCAAGGGCAGCTGGGTGCTGAGCCCGCTGACCGGCGTCGCCAAGCTGAACGTCGTGGAAATCGACTTGTTCACCGGCGCCTCCGTCGAGCGGGAGATCGAGCAGGAATTCGGCTTCACCGGCCGGCTGTCCGTCATCGACGGCAACGTGACCCTGACCCCCGTCGTGGAGTACTGAGTCCGCTCCTAACCAGACGCCGGAGGCGGACAGGCTGTCCTGTCCGCCTCCGGCGTTGTCAGTCCTGCCGCGCGGCCGCCTAGTTCAGCCCGCGCAGGTCGAGGGTCATCTCGCCGGTTCCGGAGCCAACCACCACGGGGATGCCCCAGTCCTGCTGGTACAGGTGGCAGGCGGCATGGTCCGGGATCTCGCCGCCGGGTTCGCCGTCGCAGGCCGCCGCCCGTGCGGTGATGTGCAGGACGCCCTCCGCGACCTCGTCGGACAGCACCAGTTCGCGCACCAGCCCCACGGAGGTGCCGGCGCCGGAAACCAGCAGCTTCTCCGGCGAAGAAGAGATCTTCAGCTGCGTCGGGTCTCCCCAGCGGTCATCCAGCTTCTGGCCGGTGGGGGCCGCGAAGCGGACGGTCAGCGCCAGCGGCCCGGCCGAGACCTCGGTCTTGGGCCGCTGCGTCTGCGAGGCCCCCTCGTCCACCTTCAGGGCTTCCTTGGGGACGGGAAGCCGGACGAGCTGGTGCTTGTTCGCTTCCACCACCAGCAGCAGCGGCTCGCCTCCGCCGGCCACGGCAGAGGTGTCCAGCATGACGTCGGACGGCTCGGCCAGACCGCGCGCCAGGGTGGAGACGGTCCCGCTCACCGGGTCGTAACGGCGTACCGCCCCGTTGTAGGTATCCGCCACGGCCACCGAACCGTCCGGCAGGACGGCCACGCCCAACGGATGCTGCAGCCGCGCCTCGGCTGCCTCCCCGTCGCGGAATCCGAAGTCGAAGAGACCGGTGCCGACGGCGGTGGAGACGTGCGCCCGCTGCTCGCCCTTGACCTCCACGAAGGAAATCTTGCGCAGGGCCGACGTCTCCGAGTCCGCGACCCAAATGCCTCCTGCCGCGTCCTCGGCCAGGCCCGACGACTGGGCGAACCAGGCCGCGGTGGCCTCGCCGTCCTGCAGGCCTTCCAGCCCGGTACCGGCAAGGATGGCGACGGCGCCGGAGGCCGGGTCGAAGGTGAAGATCTGGTGCACGCCGGCCATGGCGATCACCACCGCCTCCAACCTGGTCGACCACAGGACGTCCCACGGCGAGCTGAGCGAGACGGCGAGCGGATCGGCGGGAAGCTGCTCCCGGCCCGATGCGATGGCTTCCGCCAGTTCCTCCCCCAGCGCTTCCCCGGAAGCCGCTTCGTCCGCCACGGATCCGGGACCGGCTTCGGCGAGCCCCGGCGCGGTGCGCTGGGAGCCGGCATCGAGCAGCCGCTGCACGCCGCTGCCGGCGATCGTGGTCACCTCGCCGGTGGCCAGGGACAGGCCGCGGAGGCGGTGGTTCACGGAGTCGGCAACGACGACGTCGTAGCCCGCCTTCCCGCGGATTCCTTCCGGAAGCAGGGCCACGCCCTGGGGCTCGTTGAACTGCGCGGCATCGGCCGGCCCGTCCTGCCAGCCCTTCACGCCCGAACCGTAGGTCCTGAGCACGGTCGACAGGTCAGCGGCCAGTTCCACCAGCCGGTGGTGGCCGGTGTCGCTGACCAGGAAGGACCCGCCGGCGGAGCCGACGCCGTCCGGCAGCGGAATGGCCTTGCCCGGGAAGCGCAGGTCGCCGGCGGTGGTTTCCGCGGGCACGTACGGCCCGTCGCCGCGGTGCAGCGTGCCCTTGGCTTCGTGTTCGGCCACCAGCTCTTCCACCAGCGACGCCAGGCCGCCGGAGTGGCCCTCTCCGGACAGGTGCGCCACGATGTAGCCCTCGGGGTCCACGACCACCAGCGTCGGCCACGCCCGGGCGGCGTAGGCCTGCCAGGTGTCCAGCTCCGGATCGTCGAGCACCGGGTGGTGGATTTCGTACCGCTCCACGGCCGCGGCCAGCGCCACGGGGTCGGCTTCGTGCTCGAACTTCGGGGAGTGCACCCCGACGGTGACCAGCACGTCCTTGTACTTTTCCTCCAACGGCCTCAGCTCGTCCAGCACGTGGAGGCAGTTAATGCAGCAGAAGGTCCAAAAGTCCAGCAGCACAATCTTGCCCCGCAGGTCTTCCAGCCCCAGCTGCTTGCCGCCGGTGTTCAGCCAGTTGCGCCCCACCAGGTCCGAGGCACGGACCCGGTAGTTGCTGCGGATGGTGTCGGCTGCCTCAGTCATCTGGTTTCTCCTTGTGTCCGGCCGGCGTCATCCGGTTCCGGAACGGGCGGCTGCCCGGTGGTGGTTGTCGGAAGTTCATGGTCGCCGGAGTCCGTGCCGGGCCCGGCGGCAGGCCGTGCTGCCCCCGGCGGGACCAGGCGTGCATCCTGCCGGGCCATCTTGGCAAACATATCGTTATAAGCCGCCAGTTCGGCGTCGTTATTCCTATCGGCCGAACGATCTTTACGCTTTGTTTCCCGCGCGTCGGACCGCGACCAGGCTATGGCCACTCCGACGGCGATGCAGAGGGTGGGTATTTCCCCGATGCCCCACATGATGGCCCCGCCCAACTGCTGGTCGTCCATGGCCGGCAGTCCCCACTCGCGTCCCATGCTGCCGAACCAGGAGGCCTGGATCAGGGCCGTGGAGCTGGTCAGGGCGACGCCGAAGAATGCGTGGAAGGCCATCGTCGCGAACAGCAGCAACAGCCGCAACGGGTAGGGCGCGCGCCGCGGCAGCGGATCCTGGCCGATCATCGAGAGGATGAACAGGTATCCGGTGAGCAGGAAGTGCAGGTTCATCAGCTCGTGCCCCACGTGCTCGCGCAGGGCGAAGCCGAACAGCGGCGAGTAGTAGAAGATGATGATCGAACCGGCGAAGTTCGCCGCCGCGAAGAGCGGATGGGTGATGACCGCGGAATACTTCGAATGCACCAGCCAGAGGATCCATTCGCGCAGGCCCTTGCTGCCGTCGCGGCGCGGCGGCAGCGCCTTCAGCGCCAGCGTGACCGGCGAGCCCAAGACGAGGAACAGGGGAACCACCATGGTCAGGGCCATGTGGTCCAGCATGTGCGCGCTGAACAGCACCATCCCGTAGACTGCCGGCGCCCCCGACGTGACATAGGTGAGCGCCAGCAGGCCGACGATCCAGCTGATGGTCCGGGCCACCGGCCAGCCGTCGCCGCGCCGGCGCAGCCTGGCGGCCGCGACCAGGTAGGCGATGCCGGTGACCAGGGCGAACGTCACCCACAGCCAGTCCCACCGCCAGACGGTCAGCCAACTGCTCCCGACCAGTTCCGGCGGCAGTTCGTAACCGGTCAGGATGCGCGCCGGGGACGTGTCCGGCGGCAGTTCCTCGGGCGTCGGCGGCGCCGTGCGGGCCAGGGCCGTCGCCACGCCGAAGACCGCCGCCATGATGAGGAGTTCGACGGTGATGAGCTGCCACAGGACGCGCTTGCCGGACTTCGTTGCGAGTTCGGGGATGATCCACTGCCGGTGCATGAAGCCGATGGCCCCCAGCAGCAGCGTGGCGAGGGCTTTGATCACCACGAGCACCCCGTAGGGCGTGGAGAGCTGGTCCAGCGAGGTGATCCGAATGGACGCGTTGATGATGCCGGAGAAGAACACCAGGCCGAAGCTGATCAGTGCCAACGATGAGTAGCGGCGCAGCACCTGCCCGGTGATGTCCCTGGTGCCCAGTGTGCCGGAGATGACCGCGAGGACGATGATTCCGCCCACCCAGAGGCAGGCACCCAGCAGGTGCAGCCCGATCGAGTTGACGGCCCCGTAGTGATCGTCGCCGCCGGCCGAGTGCCCGATCAGGGCCATCGGCAGCAGCCCGCCGATGGTGGCCAGCGCCAAGGTGGTGGCCAGCCCCGGGAGGGAGCGGAGGCCGAAGATCAGCGTGGCCACGACGGCGGCCACTATGGTGATGGCGAGCCAGGCCTGGCCGGTTCCGATGTCCGTCATGAAGCCGATGAATCCGGCGGTGTAGTTGGCGTCCCCGCTCACGGGTAGCCCGGCGACGTCGGAGAAACTGAAGACCAGCACGGCCATGGCCGCCAGCGTCCAGACTACGGCGGCGACCGCGGCCAGCCGCAGCGCGGCCGTGAAGGCGGGATGCTCGGGGCCCTG
>NZ_JBNHGF010000152.1:0-6272 GCF_059091005.1 Arthrobacter sp. Y3223164 | reverse complement strand
GCTTGGCGTCGGCGATGGTCAGGGCACGGGTCTGGGCCGCGGCCGCCAGCAGCTTCTCCAGCACCGCCAGGCCGGCGGAACCGTGCCGTTCATACAGGGCCACCTGGGGCTTGAGGGCGGCGGCCTGCTCCCCCACCGCGTCCAACACGGTGAGGGAAAAGCGTTCCAGCCCTCCGGCGTCGTCGTTCAGTCCCCAGGCGGAGAGCAGCGACGGATGCGGGTCGATCCCCACGCACAGCGGCCCGCGGGCCTCCATCGCCGCCCGCAGCCGCTGCCCGAAGGTGGCGCGCTGCGGCCGGGCGTGCGGCTCAGGCATGGAAGGCGGCCTTCAGGTTCTCCGCGTGCTCCTGCAGGCTGGTGACGTCCCACTCGTACTGGCGCATCGCTTCGATGGCCTGGATGGCGGCGCCGAACTCGGACACAGTGGTGATGATCGGCGTGCCCACCGACGTCGCCGCCGCGCGGATCTCGTAGCCGTCGCCGCGGGCCTGGCCGCCCGAGGGGGTGTTGAGCACGAGTCCGATCTGGCCTTCGGTGATCAGGTCGACGATGGTGCCCTCGCCGTCGTCGGACCGTCCCTCGGCGACCTTCCGCACCGTGGTGGACTGGATGCCGTTGCGGCGCAGCACCTCCGCCGTGCCGCCGGTGGAGAGGATTTCGAAGCCCAGGTCCACCAGCAGCTTCACCGGCATGATGATGGAGCGCTTGTCGCGGTTGGCCACCGAGACGAACACCTTGCCGGACGTGGGCAGGGCGCTGCCGGCCGCGGCCTGGCTCTTGGCGAACGCCGTGTCGAAGTACTTGTCGATGCCCATCACCTCGCCGGTGGAGCGCATTTCCGGCCCCAGCAGCGAGTCGACCACGGTGCCCTCCGGCGTGCGGAAGCGGCTGAACGGGAGCACCGCTTCCTTCACCGCCACCGGTGCCTCCAGCGGCAGCCGGGAACCGTCGCCGGTCTCGGGCAGCACCTTGTAGACGCTGCGCAGCATGTCGATGTCCACGCCGGTGCCGATCAGCGCCGCGGCCTTGGCCAACTGCACGCCGGTGGCCTTGGACACGAACGGGACGGTGCGGGAAGCGCGCGGGTTGGCCTCGATCACGTAGAGCACGTCGGCGGCCAGCGCGAACTGGATGTTGATCAGGCCGCGCACCCCCACGCCCTCGGCGATGGCGGCGGTGGCCTTGCGCACCCGGTCCAGCACGTCGGCGCCCAGGGTGATCGGCGGCAGTACGCAGGCGGAGTCGCCGGAGTGGATCCCGGCCTCCTCGATGTGTTCCATGATGCCGCCGACGTAGAGGTCCTTGCCGTCGTAGAGGGCGTCGACGTCGATCTCGATGGCGTCTTCCAGGAAGCGGTCCACCAGCACCGGATGGTCCGGCGTGATCTCGGTGGCGTTGGCGATGTAGCGCGACAGGTTGGCCTCGTCGTAGACGATCTCCATGCCGCGCCCGCCCAGCACGTACGACGGGCGGACCAGCACGGGGTAGCCGATCTCGTCGGCGATCTTCTTCGCTTCCTCGAAGGAAACCGCCGTGCCGTTCTTCGGTGCTACCAGCCCGGCCGAATCCAGCACCCGCTGGAAGGCGCCGCGGTGCTCGGCCAGGTCGATGGCCTCCGGCGAGGTGCCCAGGATCGGGATGCCGGCGTCCGCCAGCGCCTGCGCCAGCTTCAGCGGGGTCTGGCCGCCCAGCTGCACGAACACGCCGAGCACGCCGCCGGTGCGCTCCTCCGCCGCGATGACCTCCAGCACGTCCTCGAGCGTGAGCGGCTCGAAGTACAGGCGGTTGGAGATGTCGTAGTCGGTGGAGACGGTCTCCGGGTTGCAGTTGATCATGACCGTCTCGTGCCCGGCCTTGCGCAGCGCCATGGTGGCATGGACGCAGGAGTAGTCGAACTCGATGCCCTGGCCGATCCGGTTGGGGCCGGAACCGAGGATGATCACCGACGGCTTCGCGTGCAGCTCGACCTCGTCCTCCTCGTCGTAGGACGAGTAGTGGTACGGGGTGTAGGCGGCGAATTCGGCGGCGCAGGTGTCCACCGTCTTGAACACCGGACGGATGCCCAGCGCGTGACGGACCCCGCGGACCACTGCCTCGCTGGTGTGGCTGAGCTTGCCGATCTGCTCATCGGAGAAGCCGTGCCGCTTGGCCAGCCGCAGGATGTCCTCGGTCAGCGCCGGCGCGCGGCGGATTTCGGTGGCCACCTCGTTGATCAGCTGCAGCTGGTCCAGGAACCACGGGTCGATCGCCGTGGCTTCAAAGACCTGCTCGACGGTGGCACCGCCGAGCAGCGCGCGCTGCACCATCGAGAGCCGCTCGGTGGACCCGACCCTGGACTTGGCCAGCAGTTCGGGCACGTCATAGTCGTTGACCGGGTCGAACTCGAGCTGCGACCCCTTCTGCTCCAGCGACCGCAGCGCCTTCTGCAGCGCCTCGGTGAAGTTGCGGCCGATGGCCATCGCCTCGCCGACGGACTTCATGGTGGTGGTCAGCGTCGGGTCGGCGGCCGGGAACTTCTCGAACGCGAAACGCGGAACCTTGACGACGACGTAGTCCAGCGTCGGTTCGAAGGCGGCCGGGGTCTGCTGGGTGATGTCGTTGGGGATCTCGTCCAGCGTGTACCCGAGCGACAGCTTGGTGGCGATCTTGGCGATCGCGAAACCGGTGGCCTTGGAGGCCAGCGCGGAGGACCGGGAGACGCGCGGGTTCATCTCGATCACGACGACGCGGCCGGTGTCCGGTTCGATGGCGAACTGGATGTTGCAGCCGCCGGTGTCGACGCCGACTTCGCGGATCACCGCGATGGAGATGTCGCGCAGCTTCTGGAACTCGCGGTCGGTCAGCGTCATGGCGGGGGCGACCGTAATGGAGTCGCCGGTATGCACGCCCACCGGATCGAAGTTCTCGATCGAGCACACGACGACGACGTTGTCGTTCTTGTCGCGCATCATCTCGAGCTCGTATTCCTTCCAGCCCAGGATGCTCTCTTCGAGCAGCACCTCGCTGGTGGGACTGTACTGGATGCCGGCCCCGGCGATCCGGCGCAGGTCGTCCGCGTTGTAGGCCATCCCGGAGCCGAGGCCGCCCATGGTGAAGGACGGGCGCACCACCATCGGGTAGCCCAGTTCCTCCGCCGCGGCGAAGGCCTCGTCCATCGAGTGCACGATCACGGACTTGGCGGACTCCGCGCCGCAGCGCTCCACCACGCCCTTGAACTTCTCCCGGTCTTCGCCGAGTTCGATGGCGGCGATGTTGGCGCCGATCAGCTCCACGTTGTACTTGTCAAGCACGCCGTTCTTGTCCAGCGCTATCGCGGTGTTCAGGGCGGTCTGGCCGCCCAGCGTGGGCAGCACGGCGTCCGGGCGCTCCTTGGCGATGATCTTTTCGACCACCTCCGGGGTGATCGGCTCCACGTAGGTGGCGTCGGCGAACTCGGGGTCCGTCATGATCGTGGCGGGATTGGAGTTGACCAGGATGACCCGCAGGCCCTCCTCCTTCAGCACCCGCAGCGCCTGCGTGCCGGAATAGTCGAACTCGGCGGCCTGTCCGATCACGATGGGACCGGAACCGATGACCAGGACGGACTTCAGATCTTCTCTCTTGGGCATTACTTGCTTTCCTTCGTGGTCTCGGAAGCGGTCCCGGTCTGGTTTCGGCGGGAGTTCATCAGGTCGGTGAAGCGGTCGAACAGGGGCGCCGCATCGTGCGGCCCGGCAGCCGCCTCCGGGTGGTACTGGACGGAGAAGGCGGGGATGTCCAGGCAGTTCAGGCCCTCGACGACGTCGTCGTTGAGGCAGACGTGGCTGACTTCGACCCGGCCGAAGCGCTCCTCCGGGGCCAGGGTGGGCCCGTCCAGCGGGGCGTCGACGGCGAAGCCATGGTTCTGCGAGGTGATTTCGACCTTTCCGGTGCGCCGGTCCATGACCGGCACGTTGATGCCGCGGTGGCCGTAGCGCAGCTTGTAGGTGCCGAAGCCCAGGGCGCGGCCCAGGATCTGGTTGCCGAAGCAGATGCCGAAGAACGGCAGGCCGGCGTCGAGCACCTTGCGCAGCAGCAGCACCTGGCGGTCGGCCGTGGCGGGGTCGCCGGGCCCGTTGGACATGAACATGCCGTCGGGCGCGAGGGCCTGGATGTCGTCGAAGCTGGCGGTGGCGGGCAGCACGTGCACCCGGATCCCGCGCTCGGCGAACCGGACGGGGGTCATGGCCTTGATGCCCAGGTCGAGGGCGGCGACGGTGAACCGCGGCTCCCCGTCCCAGCCGTGGTCGGCCGGGTCTACGGTGTAGGCCTCGGTGACGCTGACCTCTTCGGCGAGCCGGGCGCCTTCCATTGCCGGCTGCGCGGTGACCTCGGCCAGCAGCTCCGCGGCGGGGCGGGCGGCCGCGTCGCCGGAGAAAATGCCGGCCTTCATGGCGCCGCGTTCGCGCAGGTGGCGGGTCAGGGCGCGGGTGTCCACTCCCTGGATGCCCACGATGCCCTGGTTGACCAGTTCGTCGTCCAGGCTGCGCTCGGAGCGCCAGTTGGAGGGCCGGCGGGCGGGGTCGCGGACCACGTAGCCGGCTACCCAGATCTTGCGGGATTCCGCGTCGTCGTCGTTCACGCCGGTGTTGCCGATGTGGGGTGCGGTCTGCACCACCAGCTGGCGGGCGTAGGACGGGTCGGTGATGGTCTCCTGGTAGCCGGTCATGCCGGTGGAAAAGACCGCCTCGCCCAGCGCGGTGCCCTGCGCGCCGTAGCTGCGGCCGCGGAAGGTCCGGCCGTCTTCGAGTACCAGCAGCGCCGGTGCGGAGAGGAAAGTTGTTTCTGCGCTCACGATAGGTCCTAGTCTTCCTGTACGGCGGGTAGGTATGTCTGCAGCTGCGCCAGCAGCGGTTGTTTGTCGGCGGCCTGCCGGGTGCGGAAGGCCGTGTCGACCTCGCGCTCCCCCAGCTTCCACGTGATCACGGCCAGGCCCTCGGACTCCACGAACTTGCCCACCATGCCGCTCTCGGTGCGGACGTCGGAGATGCTTCCGGCCGGAATGTAGAGGTCCGTGGAGCCGGGCCACTCGATCAGCACGCCGTGCGGATAGGTCCGCAGCGCCGCCTTGGTCCGGATGCCGAGGCCGTGGACGGCGACGCGGTCCAGCCAGTCCCCCGCCGTCGTCGTGACCACGTACATGCCTTCGTAGTAGCCGGTCGGGTTGGCTGTGTCCGCCGGGACCTGCGGCAGCGGCGCGATGTCCCGCTGCCGTTTGACCCGGTTGCGCCAGCCGACGCCCAGCAGCACCATGAGCACGACGGCGACGGCGAGCATCACCAGGCCCGCTTGCATCTGGTTCATCTCAGGCCTCCCCTGCCGGGCGTGCCGGGGTGTTCAGGGCGCCGTCCAGCACCGTGGGGTGTCCGTTGAGGAACGTGGCGACCACGCGGCCGGGCAGCTCCCGGCCGGCGAACGGCGAGTTCCTGCCCTTGGTGGCCATGACCGAGGGGTCCACCGTCCAGCGGGCCGCGGGGTCCACGAGGGTGATGTTGGCGGCCGATCCGGCGGCCAGCGGCTGGCCCTGGCCGGACAGCCGGCCGATCCGGGCCGGCATGGCGGAGGTGATCCGGGCGAAGTCGGCCCAACCGATCAGGCCGGATTCGATCATGGTGTGCTGCACGACGGACAGCGCGGTTTCCAGCCCGGTCATGCCCATGGCTGCCTGCGCCCACTCGCACTCCTTCGCCTCGGAGGGGTGCGGCGCGTGGTCGGTGCCGATGACGTCGATGGTGCCGTCGGCCAGGCCGGCGCGCAGGGCCTGCACGTCCTCGTCGGTGCGCAGCGGCGGGTTGACCTTGTAGACCGGGTCGTAGCTGCGGACCAGTTCGTCGGTCAGCCACAGGTGGTGCGGCGTGACCTCGGCCGTGACCTTGATCCCCCGGGCCTTGGCCCAGCGGATGAGCTCCACCGATCCGGCCGTGGAGACGTGGCAGACGTGCAGGCGGGAGTCCACGTGCTGGGCCAGCAGCACGTCGCGGGCGATGATGCTCTCCTCCGCGACGGCCGGCCAACCGGTCATGCCCAGCACCGCCGAAACGGTTCCCTCGTTCATCTGCGCCCCGTCGGTCAGCCGCGGCTCCTGGGCGTGCTGGGCGATCACGCCGTCGAACGCCTTGACGTACTCCAGCGCGCGGCGCATCAGCACCGGGTCCGACACGCAGATCCCGTCGTCGGAAAAGACCCGGACCCGGGCCCGGGAGTCGGCCATCGCGCCGAGTTCGGCGAGCCGTTCGCCGGCCAGGCCCACGGTC
>NZ_JBNHGF010000151.1:0-6283 GCF_059091005.1 Arthrobacter sp. Y3223164 | reverse complement strand
GAGCTCGCGGGCCGGCTGGCTGCCGCGGCCGGCACGGGAACGGCGGCCGCCCCTACCGCCTAGGTGGGACAGCCGCCGTCGTACGTCGACCCGGTCCGATGCCGGTGGCTCCTGCAGCGCGGACGCTACTGGAGCATGGTGCGGTCGTCGACCACGCCCTTGATCTTCTCGAACTCATGCAGCAGGTCCGGCACGGTGGCCTTCTGCTTCTGTTCCTGGTCGAGGTCCAGGATGATCCGGCCCTCGTGCATCATGATCAGCCGCGTGCCCAGCCGGAGCGCCTGCTCCATATTGTGGGTCACCATCAGCGTGGTCAGGCGGTGCCGGTCCACCACCTCGGCGGTCAGGCGGCTGACCAGCTCCGCACGCTGCGGGTCGAGTGCGGCGGTGTGCTCGTCCAGCAGCAGGATCTTCGGGCTGCTGAACGTGGCCATCAGCAGCGACAGCGCCTGCCGCTGGCCGCCCGAGAGCAGGCCGACCTTGGCCTTGAGCCGGTTCTCCAGCCCGAGCTCCAACGAACGCAGCTCTTCCTTGAAGAATTCGCGCTTCCTGCGGGTCACGCCGGGGCGCAATCCGCGGCGCTTACCGCGTTCGTAGGCGATGGCCAGGTTCTGTTCGATGGTCATCTCCGGTGACGTTCCCGCCATCGGGTCCTGGAAGACGCGGCCGACGAAGCGGGCACGCTGGTGGTCGGCGAGCCTGGTGACGTCGTTGCCGTCGATGCTCACCGTGCCGACGTCGGGGCGCAGCTTGCCGGAGGTGATGTTCAGGATGGTCGATTTGCCGGCACCGTTGCTGCCGATCACCGTGACGAATTCGCCGGCGGCCAGGGACAGGTTGATCTCCTGCAGGGCGACGCGCTCGTTGACGGTGCCCGCGAAGAAGGTCTTGTGAACGTTCTTGATATCCAGCATGTCAGCCCTTCGCTCCCGTCAGGGACTTCTTCATCTTTCCGAGCCCGCCGACGCGGCGAAAGACCTTCCACTGCGGCAGCACCAGCGCGATGACCACCAGCACGGCCGAGACCAGCTTCATGTCGTTCGGCTGCAGGCCGGCCTGGAGGGCCAGCTGGATGACCACGCGGTACAGTACGGAACCGAGCACCACGGCCAGGGTGGCGATCCAGATCAGGCGGGTTCCGAAGATCGCCTGGCCGATGATCACCGAGGCCAGGCCGGCCAGGATCAGGCCGATGCCCATGCCGATGTCGGCGAACCCCTGGTACTGGGCGATGAACGCGCCGCAGACGGCCACGAGCCCGTTGGACAGGGCGAGGCCCAGGATCTTCTGGTTGTCCGTGCTGACGCCGAAACTGCGGATCATCTGTTCGTTGTCGCCGGTCGCCTGCATGGCCAGTCCGATGTCGGTGTGCAGGAACCAGTCCATGATCACCTTCACCACCAGGGCGACCAGCAGGAAGATGGCGATGGCGCCGATGCCGCCGAGCATCCCCGACTCGCGCAGCGGGGTGATCAGGGTTTCTTCGCGCAACAGCGGCAGGTTGGCCCGGCCCATGATGCGCAGGTTGATGGAATAGAGGGCGATCATTGTCAGGATGCCGGCCAGCAGGCCGTTGATCTTGCCCTTGGTGTGCAGCAGGCCGGTGACGGTGCCGGCAGCCATACCGGCGATGAAGGCCAGGATGGTGGCCATGACCGGCGGCATGCCGTTGATGATGCTGATGGCGGCGACTCCGGCGCCGGTGGTGAAACTGCCGTCGACCGTCAGGTCGGGAAAATCGAGGATGCGGAAGGTCAGGTAGACCCCCAGGGCCATGATCGCGTAGATCAGCCCAAGCTCAACCGCGGTAATCATAGGTAGTAGACCTTGGTTCTCTCGTGGCGTCGATCCGGCGGCCGGGCTGGCCGGCCGCCGGAGGGACTGCGGACTTCTTCGGCTCGAGCTGGAAGGTCGGGCTTACTCGAAGACGTGGTCGGCCGTGTCGGCGTAGCCGTCCGGCAGGGTCACACCCATGCGCTTGGCGGCGGCCGGGTTGACGTAGAGTTCCAGTTCGGTCTGGGTCTCCACCGGCATGGAGGCCGGTTCAGCCTCGCCCTTGAGGATCTTCACGGCCATCTCGCCGGTCTGGTAGCCCAGCTTTTCGTAGTTGATGCCGTAGGTGGCCACCGTGCCGCGCTTCACCGAGTCGCCCTCGGCGGCAATCGTCAGGATCTTCTTGGATTCGGCCACCTGGATCAGGGACTCGAGGGCGGACACCACGTTGTTGTCGGTCGGCACGTAGAACGCGTCGACGTCGAGCGACTCGGCGGCCTGCTGGACTTCACCGGAGTTGGAGATTGCTGCTTCCTTGATCTCCAGGCCCAGTTCCTTCGCCGCTTCCTTGGCCCATTCGACCTGCACGGTGGAGTTGACCTCGCCCGAGGAGTAGACGATGCCCACGGACTTCGCGTCCGGGTTCAGCTCCTTGACCAGGGCCAGCTGCTCCTCGACCGGGTTGCGGTCCGAGGTACCGCTGACGTTCGATCCCGGAGCGTCCATGCTTTCCACCAGCGAGGCGGACTCCGGGTCGGTAACCGCGGTGAACAGGATCGGGGTGTCGGCGATTGCCTGCACGGCCGCCTGCGCGGTGGGCGTCGCGATGGCCAGGATGAGGTCCTTCTGGTCGCTGGCGAACTTGCCGGCGATGGAGGTCGCGGTGCCCTGGTCGCCCTGCGCGTTCTGCTCGTCGTAGGTCACGGTCTCGCCCTCGACGTAGCCGTTGTCGGCCAGCGCCTTCTTGAACCCTTCGCGGGCCGCGTCCAGGGACGGATGCGAGACGATCTGGCTGATGCCGATCTCCACCGATTCGGTGCTGCCTTCGGCGGCATTGCCCTCGGAGGATCCCGCGTTGCCGCACGCGGAAACAAGCAGGGCGGTGGCCAGCAGGCCTGACCCCAGGCCGAACATGGTCGAACGTTTCTTCACGATGTTCCTTTCAAATGTCCGTCACGTGCCGGATAGCCCGGCACTTTTCCGCCTTGCCGCCCCTCCCCGGCGCGGCTGAAGCGGTCCGCCACACGCGGCGTCGTCATCGGCGCCGGCGGTTATGGCAGGCAACCCTGCGGAAGCGTCCTGAAGATCTTACCTGTGAACCGAGTCACATTGTCTAATCAGAACCGCGGGGTCAGGACAACCATATGAGATACGTCTCCCCCGCCGGACAAATTGCATCCGTTTGTCGCCGGATAGTTATTTATGTCCACGGACGCACGCCGGGCCGTGCGCGCTGTGCGGACGGTCCGGGGCAGCGGGCCCAGCGACTAGACTGTGGTCAATCATGGCTGTGAACATCACGTATCCCGCGGCCCTGCCGGTTTCGGAGCGGCGCGAGGACATCACGGCGGCCATCGCCGCGAACCAGGTGACCGTCATCGCCGGCGAAACCGGCTCCGGCAAGACAACACAAATCCCGAAGATGTGCCTGGAGCTGGGCCTGGGCGAGAAGGGGCTGATCGGCCACACCCAGCCCCGGCGGCTGGCCGCCCGGACCGTGGCCGAACGCATCGCCGAGGAACTGGACGTGAAGATTGGCCAGGAGGTCGGCTTCCAGGTCCGCTTCACCGGCGAGGTCGGCCGGGATACCCGGATCAAGCTGATGACGGACGGCATCCTGCTGGCCGAAATCCAGCACGACAAACTCCTGAAAAAGTACAGCACGATCATCATCGACGAGGCCCACGAACGCAGCCTCAACATCGACTTCATCCTGGGCTATCTCAAGCAGATCCTGCCCAAGCGTCCGGACCTGAAGGTCATCATCACCTCCGCGACGATCGACCCGGACCGCTTTGCCCGGCACTTCGGCAGCGACGACGCACCGGCGCCGGTGATCGAGGTTTCCGGCCGGACCTACCCGGTGGAAATCCGCTACCGCCCGCTGAACCAGCCGGCGGCCACCGATCCCGACAACCCGGACGTGGACGTGCTGGAGGAAGACCGCGACCCGCTTGACGCCGTCTGTGACGCAGTGGACGAGCTGTCCCTGGAGGCTCCCGGCGACATCCTGGTCTTCTTCTCCGGCGAGCGCGAGATCCGCGATGCCGCCGACGCCCTCACGGCCAGGATCAAGACCAACCGCCGGCTGGCCGGCACCCAGATCCTGCCGCTGTACGCCCGGCTGTCGTTGGCGGAACAGCACCGGGTCTTCTCCCCCGGCAGCCAGCGCAGGATAGTGCTGGCCACCAACGTGGCCGAGACGTCGCTGACGGTTCCGGGCATCAAGTACGTCATCGACACCGGCACCGCGCGCATCTCCCGCTACTCGCACCGGACCAAGGTCCAGCGGCTGCCGATCGAGCGCATCTCGCAGGCCTCGGCCAACCAGCGCTCGGGCCGCTGCGGCCGCGTGAGCGACGGCATCGCCATCCGGCTCTACTCCGAAGAGGACTACGAGTCCCGGCCCGAGTTTACCGACCCCGAGATCCTGCGCACCAACTTGGCCGCGGTCATCCTGCAGATGACCGCGATGGGCGTGGCCCGCGGTCCCAAGGACATCGAAGCCTTCCCGTTCGTGGAGCCGCCCGAGTCCCGTGCCATCAACGACGGCGTCACCCTCCTGCGCGAACTCGGCGCCCTGCCCGAGCCCGGCGCCAAGGGAGGGCCCGCGCCGAAGTCGGGCCTCACGGCCGTCGGGCGCAAACTGGCGCAACTGCCGGTGGACCCGCGCTTGGGCCGCATGATCGTGGAAGCCGGCCAACGCGGCTGCGTGCGCGAGGTGATGGTCCTGGCGGCGGCGCTGACCATCCGGGACCCCCGGGAACGGTCCCATGGGGACAATGCGGCCAAGCAGCAGCAGGCCAACGAGAAGCACAAGCGCTTCGTGGACGAGAAGTCCGACTTCACCGGCATCCTGAATTTGTGGCGCTATCTGCAGGAGCGGCAGCAGGAGCTCTCCTCCACCCAGTTCCGCAAACTGTGCCGCACGGAATTCATCAACTACCTGCGGGTCCGGGAGTGGCAGGACCTGTTCGCGCAGCTGCGCCAGTTGGCCAAGCCGCTGGGCATCGCGCTGGAGTCGGGACACGAGGTCGACCCCGTGGGCAGGCACGATGACATCCACAAGTCCCTGCTCGCCGGCCTGCTGAGCCACATCGGCGTGTACGAGGAGCGCAAGCGCGAATATGCCGGCGCGCGAGGCACCCGGTTCGCCATCTTCCCCGGATCGGCGCTGTTCAAGAAGTCGCCGGACTGGGTGATGGCCGCCGAGCTCGTGGAAACCTCACGGCTGTGGGCCAGGGTGGCGGCGAAATTCGATCCCGCCTGGGCCGAAGAGATTGCCCCGCAGCTGTGCAAACGCACGTATTCGGAGCCGCACTGGTCCAAGAAGATGGGCTCCGTGATGGCCTACGAGAAGGTCACCCTCTACGGGGTGCCGATCGTCCCGCAGCGCCGCATCCAATACGGCAGGATCGACCGGGAACTCAGCCGCGAGCTGTTCATCCGCCATGCCCTGGTGGAGGGCGACTGGCGCACGCACCACAAGTTCTTCCACCGCAACCGCAAGCTGCTGGCCGAGGTCGAGGAACTGGAGACGCGGATGCGCCGCCGCGACCTGCGCGTGGACGACGAAACGCTGTTCGAGTTCTACGACAAACGGATCGGCCCCGAGGTGGTCTCCGAACGGCACTTCGACAAGTGGTGGAAGGATGCGCGGGCGGAGAATCCCACGCTGCTGGATTTCGATCCGGATGCCGTGCTGGCCGCCGACGCCGAGGAACTCGACACCTCGGCGTTCCCGAAGACCTGGCGGCAGGGGACCTTCGAGCTCCCGCTGAGTTATGAATTCTCGCCCGTGGCACCGGGGGCAACCCCGGATCCGTCGGACGGCGTAACGGTGCACGTGCCGGTGCTGTTCCTCAACCAGCTGGACGCGGCTCCGTTCCGCTGGCAGATCCCGGGCCTGCGGGTGGAGCTGGTGACCGCGCTGATCAAGTCGTTGCCCAAGCAGATCCGGAAGAACTTCGTTCCCGCCCCGGACGTTGCCCGGAGCGCGGCGGCGGCCCTGGCTGCGGACTTCGATCCGGCCGAAGATGACCTGGAGCCGTCGCTGGAGCTGGTCCTGCGCCGGCTGAAGGGACACATCATCCCGCCCGGCTCATGGAACTGGGAGACCGTTCCGCCGCACCTGCGCATGACATTCCGCGTGCTCGACGGCACCGGCAAGGTGCTGGGCGAGGACAAGGACCTGGACCGGCTGCAGCAGGAACTCGCGCCGGCGAACCGCCGGGCCATCGCCGAGTCGCTGGGAGCGACCCCGAAGACCGCGCAGCCGTCGCCGGCGGGT
>NZ_JBNHGF010000150.1:0-6355 GCF_059091005.1 Arthrobacter sp. Y3223164 | reverse complement strand
CCGCGATTCCGCCCGGGCGGGAGAGCACCATGCGGCCTTCGCCACCGGCGGCCGGCAAGCGCCACAGGGCCGGGATCGGTTCCTTCTCCGGGTCCTCGGGATCCGGGCGGGCGGACGTGAAGTACAGGTCGCCGTTGCGGGCAAAAGCCGCGCCGGACTCGCCCTTGGAGCTGCGCGTCATCCGGCGTGCCGGGCGGTGACCGGCCGGGTCGACCTCCCAGAGGGACGAGACGTAGTCGGTGCAGGCGGGGTTCAGCACGCTGACGCAGGTTACCAGGCGGCTGCCGTCCGGGCTGAGGGCCAGGGAGCCGAGCCGCGGCAACGCGATGAAGCGGTCCAGGTCGTGGAACGGGGTGGCGGCACCCTGCTGGAGGGGCAGCTCGGGCCGCATTTCGGAAGTGATTGCTTCAGAACGCATGGAGTAAGTAAACACTACTTGTGTGCCGGATCACAGGTGATGGCGGCAATTCGCGGCTTTGCTACGCCGCCTCCGGCCCCGGTATCAACACCCTCCGGTTAAGCGGGAGAACCCCGGCCGAAGCCGGGGCTCTCCCTGCGCAGTACGGTGCAGGCTACTGGGACAGTGCCGGGGTGTCCGGGACTCCCTCGATTGCCTTGGGCGCTCCGGTGCTGCTGAAGACGAACGTCGCGGCGTCGTCTTCGCCCTCGACGTCCACGTGGATGGTCTCGCCCGGGTGGAACTCGCCGAAGAGGATCTTCTCGGAGAGCTGGTCCTCGATCTCCCGCTGGATGGTCCGGCGCAGGGGCCGGGCACCCATGGTGGGATCGTAGCCGCGGGTGGCCAGCAGCACCTTGGCCGCGTCGGTCAGGTCGATCTTGAGGTTCTTCTCGGCGAGCCGCTTCCGCAGGCGCTCGACGAACAGATCCACGATCTGGACGATTTCTTCCTCGCTCAGCTGCGGGAAGACCACGGTGTCGTCGACGCGGTTCAGGAACTCGGGCCGGAAGTGCTGCTTGAGCTCATCCTGGACCCGGGCGCGCATCCGTTCGTACCCGGTCTTGGTGTCCGTGCCGGACTGGAAACCGGTCATGACGCCCTTCGAGATGTCGCGGGTGCCAAGGTTGGTGGTCATGATGATCACCGTGTTCTTGAAGTCCACGACGCGACCCTGGCTGTCCGTCAGGCGGCCGTCCTCGAGGATCTGCAGCAGCGAGTTGAACAGGTCGGCGTGCGCCTTCTCCACCTCGTCGAAGAGCACCACGGAGAACGGGCGGCGGCGGACCTTTTCGGTCAGCTGACCGCCTTCCTCGTAGCCCACGTATCCCGGAGGGGCACCGAACAGCCGCGAGACCGTGTGCTTCTCCGAGTACTCGGACATGTCCAGGGTGATCAGCGCGTCTTCCTCGCCGAAGAGGAATTCCGCCAGGGCCTTGGCGAGCTCGGTCTTGCCGACGCCGGTGGGGCCGGCGAAGATGAACGAGCCGGAGGGACGGTTGGGGTCCTTCAGGCCGGCACGGGTACGGCGGATCGCCTGCGAGATGGCCTTGATCGCCTCGTCCTGGCCGATCACGCGCTTGTGCAGCTCGGCCTCCATGTGCATGAGGCGGCTGGATTCTTCCTCGGTCAGCTTGAACACGGGGATGCCGGTGGAGTTGGCCAGCACTTCTGCCACCAGGTCCTCGTCCACTTCGGCGATCTCATCCAGGTCCCCGGACTTCCAGGCGCGTTCCTTTTCGGCCCGCTCGTCCTGCAGCCTGCCTTCCTGGTCCCGCAGCGTCGCGGCGCCCTCGAAGTCCTGGGCGTCGATGGCCGATTCCTTCTGCTTCTTCAGCTCGGCGATGCGCTCGTCGATGTCCTTGAGCTCCGGCGGTGCGGTCATCCGGCGGATGCGCAGCCGCGCCCCGGCCTCGTCGATCAGGTCGATTGCCTTGTCCGGTAGGAAGCGGTCGGAGATGTACCGGTGGGCCAGGTGCGCGGCGGCATCCAGGGCGCCGTCGGTGATGGACACGCGGTGGTGCGCCTCGTAGCGGTCCCGCAGTCCCTTGAGGATCAGCACGGCGTGCTCCACGGACGGCTCTTCCACCTGGATCGGCTGGAACCGGCGCTCCAGCGCGGCGTCCTTCTCGATGTGCTTGCGGTACTCGTCCAGGGTGGTGGCACCGATGGTCTGCAGTTCGCCACGCGCCAGCATCGGCTTCAGGATGGAGGCCGCGTCGATCGCGCCCTCGGCGGCACCCGCACCGACCAGGGTGTGGATCTCGTCGATGAACAGGATGATGTCGCCACGGGTCCGGATTTCCTTCAGGACCTTCTTCAGCCGCTCCTCGAAGTCACCGCGGTAGCGCGACCCGGCCACCAGGGACCCCAGGTCCAGCGTGTAGAGCTGCTTGTCCTTGATGGTCTCCGGCACGTCGCCGCGGACGATCGCCTGGGCCAGGCCCTCGACGACGGCGGTCTTGCCGACGCCGGGCTCACCGATCAATACCGGGTTGTTCTTGGTGCGGCGGGAGAGCACCTGCATGACGCGTTCCATTTCGTGCTCGCGCCCGATGACCGGGTCGAGCTTGGATTCACGCGCAGCCTGAGTGAGGTTCCGGCCGAACTGGTCCAGCACCACCGATCCTGCAGGAGTGCCTTCCTGCTGCTGGCCGGCGGTGACCGGCTCCTTGCCCTGGTAGCCGGAGAGCAGCTGGATGACCTGCTGGCGCACGCGGTTGAGGTCGGCGCCCAGCTTGACCAGCACCTGCGTGGCCACGCCTTCGCCTTCGCGGATTAGGCCCAGCAGGATGTGCTCGGTGCCGATGTAGTTGTGGCCGAGCTGCAGGGCCTCGCGCAGCGACAGCTCCAAAACCTTCTTGGCACGCGGCGTGAACGGAATGTGGCCGCTCGGAGCCTGCTGGCCCTGGCCGATGATCTCCTGGACCTGCTCACGAACGCCGTTCAGGGAGACGCCGAGGAACTCCAGTGCTTTGGCGGCAACGCCCTCACCCTCGTGGATCAATCCGAGGAGGATGTGTTCGGTGCCGATGTAGTTGTGGTTGAGCATGCGGGCTTCTTCTTGAGCCAGCACGACAACGCGACGGGCACGGTCGGTAAATCTCTCAAACATCTCGCACACTCCTAGCTACTGCGTACTTTGATGCTACGTGCCCGGATGGCTGTTGTGCGTTCTGTTCGCCCTAGGGGTAATGCCCCCTGCAGGACGGCAAACGGGGCGGACAGTTGCCTGTCCGCCCCGCCGATCGATCTGCCCGTGATGGAACGGGCCGCCCGTTATCCCCCGTGGGCGGCCTTGTAGGCCTCGATGATTTCAGATTGCACACGTCCGCGGTCGCTAACGTTGTAACCGTTCTCCCGTGCCCACGCGCGGATCGCCGAGGCGTCCTGGTTGCGTGTGCCGCCGGCCGGCTTGGCGGCCTTGGAGCCCCGGGCAGGAATCTTCCGGCCGGAAGAAATGTACGGCTTGAGCGCGTCGCGAAGCGCCTCGGCATGCGATGAAGAAAGATCAATTTCGTAGCTGCTGGAATCCAGGCTGAACCGGACCGTTTCATCGGCCGAGCCACCATCCAGATCATCAACCAGAATGATTTTTACTTCTTGCGCCACAGAAGGCTCCTTTTGGGTGGGTGGATCTATATGTCCGGTATAATCCGAACCATACTTATTATGTCCTACACTCCATTTCAAGGCAATACAGCCGGATTCGATCGTCCTGCAATCCAGCCATGGATCAGATCCGATTTGACCAGGTGGGAAATACCGGTATAGCGCAGTGAATGTGATTAAAGGAAAAACCCCGGACAATTGATGCTTGTCCGGGGCCTTCCCCTATTCCTCGCGGCCTTCGGCCGCGCGCCTTTCGGCCTCGCGTTCGGCCTCGGCCAGCGCTTCGCGTTCTTTCCGGTCGGCGTTGAATATGGCTTTCATCACGAAATAGAACAAAAGCCCGACACCCAGCGACGGCGCAAGTACCCACAGATATTCCATGCTCAGCCCAGCTCCGGCTTCAGCAGCGGGAACAGAATCGTTTCGCGGATTCCCGCCTGGGTGAAAAGCATCACCAATCGGTCGATGCCCAGTCCGATACCGCCCATCGGCGGCGCGCCGTATTCGAGGGCACGCAGGAAGTCTTCGTCCAGTTGCATCGCTTCCTCGTCTCCGGCCGCCGCCATTCGCGACTGCTCGGTCAGGCGTTCGCGCTGAATCACCGGATCAATCAGCTCGGAGAAAGCGGTGCCGCGTTCCATGCCCCCGATAATCAGGTCCCAGGCCTCAATCAACTCCGGATTGTCGCGGTGGTTGCGCGCGAGCGGCTGCGCTGCCGGCGGGTAGTCGTAAACGAAGGTCGGCTGCAGCAGCGTCGGTTCGACGATTTCACCGAACAGCTCGACGACCACCTTCTGGGTATCCCACTTCGGGTCGATCTTCACGCCGTGCTGTTCGGCAATGTCGCGCAGCTCTTCACCGCCCGTCTGCGGGGTGATTTCCCGGCCCACCGCTTCGGACAAACCGGGATAGACCCCCAGCCAGCGCCATTCCCCATTGAGGTCAATAGTGCCCTGCGGGGTTTCAATGACGCGCGTGCCGATGGTGTCGGCCACATTCAGGATCATTTCCTTCATGCGCTCCCCCATGACGAACTGGTCGGCATACGCCTCGTAGCTTTCCAGCGTGGTGAATTCGGGGCTGTGGGTGGAGTCAACGCCTTCATTGCGGAAGATCCGGCCGATCTCAAAGACCCGGTCTATGCCGCCGACCACCGCGCGCTTGAGGTACAGCTCCGTGGCAATGCGCAGGGTCATGTCCTGGTCAAAGGCGTTTAGGTGTGTCTCGAAGGGACGGGCCGTCGCGCCTCCGTGCACCAGTTGCAGCATGGGGGTTTCCACTTCCACGTAGCCGTGGGAGTGCAGGGTTTCGCGGATGGAGCGAATGACGGCGGCGCGGGTGTAAACCATCTGGCGTGCTTCGTCGCGCACCATGAGGTCCACGTACCGCTGCCGCACGCGGGTCTCTTCACTCAGGCCGGCGTGCAGCACGGGCAGCGGACGCAACGCCTTGGAGGCCATCTGCCAGCTGTCGGCCATCACGGACAGCTCGCCGCGCTTGGAGCTGATGACTTCGCCGCGGATGAACACATGGTCGCCCAGGTCCACGAGGGCCTTCCAGTCCGCGAGCGCTTCCTCGCCGATGTTCGCCAGGCTCAACATTGCCTGCAGGCGGACGCCGCTGCCTTCCTGCAGGGTCGCGAAGCAGAGTTTGCCGGTGTTGCGGATGAAGACCACGCGCCCGGACACTCCCACGACGTCGCCGGTGGTCTCGTCTGCCTCGAGGTGGCCGTACTTTTCGCGCACCTCGGCCAGCGTATGGGTCCGGTCCACGCCCACCGGGTACGCCTCGACGCCGCGCTCCAAGAGTTTGGCGCGCTTGGCCATGCGCACGTGCATCTGCTCGGAGGCGTCGGCAGCCTCGGCTGCGGGATGTGGGGTGGGGGAATTATCGCGGGTCACGGTAGTTAAGGGTACCGGTACCGGGGCCGGGCCAGCCAAACGTCCCGGAGCTTCCATCCGCGGACGTCAGTAGCCGAGCTGCGCGTTGTCGATCAGCCGAACCGGGCCGACCTGCGCGGCGACCAGCACCAGGGCCTCGCCGGTGAACGGGGTCTCCCTGCAGTTGAAGGCCAGCGGCTCGAGCGTGCGGGGATCCACCACTTCCAGGTAGTCCAGCCGGACGGGCGGCACCGACTCGATCATGGCCAGCGCGCCGTCCACGTCCAGGGGTTCGTGCCGGTCGGCCTGTCCGCGGAGGTACGCCAGGCTGCGGGAGAGCACCAGCGCCGCTTCCCGCTCGGCGTCGTTGAGGAAACGGTTGCGGCTGGAGAGTGCCAGCCCGTCGTCGTCGCGCACTGTGGGCACACCCACAATGTCCACCGGGAAGTTCAGGTCGGCCACCATCCGCTTGACCAGCACAAGCTGCTGCGCGTCCTTCTGGCCGAAGTAGGCGCGGTAGCCGGCCGCGCCGGCCGCCGCGGGCAGCCCGTAATGGAGCAGCTTGGCCACCACAGTGAGGGCGCCGTCGAAGTGGCCCGGCCGGGAGGCGCCCTCGAACTTCGCGCCCAGCGCACCGGCGTCGATCCTGACCAGCGGCTCGCCGTCCGGGTAGACCTCTTCGACTGCGGGGGCAAACACCACGTCCGCCCCGCACGCCGCCAGCAGGTCCAGGTCGGTTTCCAGGGTGCGGGGGTAGCGGTCCAGGTCCTGCTGCTCGCCGAATTGGAGCGGATTCACGAACACGGAAACCACGACGACGTCGCACGCCTGCCGCGCGGCCCGCACCAGCGCCGCGTGGCCTGCGTGCAGCGCTCCCATGGTCGGGACCAGCCCCAGCGAAGGCCGC
>NZ_JBNHGF010000149.1:0-6363 GCF_059091005.1 Arthrobacter sp. Y3223164 | reverse complement strand
TGCGCAGAGCCTGCAGCGGCTGCTTTTCGCGGATGCCATCGGCGTGGAGTTCCCGCTGGCCGTGCTGCGCGGCGGGTCCGTGGTGGAGCTGACCGCCTGGCCGGTGGAAATGTCAGCCGGTTAAAGCGCGAGCCGCGGCCTTTGGCCCGCCGTGCGCGGCGCCCGTGCCTCGGATGCGGAATCGCAGGGGGCCGGGACACCGCCGTCGTCGTTGTGTCTGAACGGTCCAGGTCCTACCGTTGGAGGAAGCACGCCTAACCAGCCGGCCCCCACTTCGGCCGGCGGACCAGGAGGGCAACCATGGCGATCACGGACGGCCTCGCCGGCTCACTCGAGCGGGAGCTGGGCTGGCAACGGGACCTGTACAAGGACCTGCACCGGAACCCCGAGCTCAGCATGGAAGAACACCACACCGCCGACCTGATCGCGCGGGAGCTGACCGGCTTCGGCTACGAGGTCCAGCGGATCGGCGGGACGGGCGTCGTCGGGGTCCTCAACAACGGTTCCGGCAGCACGGTGCTGGCACGGGCGGACATCGATGCGCTGCCGGTCGCCGAGGCCACCGGCCTGGACTACGCCGCAGAGACCACCGCGAAGCTTCCCGGAGGCGGGACCACCGGCGTCATGCACGCCTGCGGCCACGACATGCACATCGTGTCCCTGCTGGGTGCGGCGAAGCTGATGGCCGGACACAGGGACCGCTGGGCGGGCACCTACGTGGCGCTCTTCCAGCCGGGAGAGGAGACTGCCGCCGGAGCCCGGGCAATGGTCGACGACGGCCTGGCCGCCAGGATTCCTACACCGGACGTCGCCTTCGCCCAGCATGTGATGCCCACCGAGGCCGGGAAGATCGGCACCACGGCCGGCCCCATCCTCTCGGCCGGCGACTCCCTGAAAATTACCGTCTACGGGCGCGGCGCCCACGGCTCCATGCCGCACAACTCCGTGGACCCCGTGGTGCTGGCCGCATCGATCGTGCTGCGGCTGCAGACCATCGTTTCCCGCGAGACCAAGCCGGGCGAATTCGCGGTGGTGACTGTCGGCGCCTCCAACGCGGGCACCAAGTCCAACATCATCCCGGACCGTGCCGAGCTGCTGCTGAACCTGCGCACGTACGACCTGGGCCTGCGGGAACGGATCATGGCATCGATCGAACGGATTGTCCGCGGCGAGTGTGCGGCCGCCGGATCGCCCCGCGACCCGGAGTTCGAGTACTACGACCAGTTCCCGTTGACCAGCAACGACGCCGAAACGACCGAGCGCATCACGGCCGCCTTCAGCCGGCATTTTGGGGGCGATCAGGTCTACCGTGCCGAACCCGTCACGGCCTCCGAGGACTTCAGCCGGATTCCGGATGCCCTCGGGGTGCCCTACACCTATTGGACGGTCGGCTCCGTTCCGGCCGACGTTTACCGGGAAGCCGTGGAGAACGGCACTGTCTCCGAAGACATTCCGGCCAACCACTCACCGTTCTTCGCTCCCGCCATCGACCCGACGCTCTCCGTCGCCACCCAGGCGCAGGCCGTTGCAGCTCTGGAGTACTTGGCAAAGTAAGGCAATGTAAGGGGTCGTTTGCCATGACCGAATCCACCACGACCACAGTCCGCACGGACTGGAAACCTACCGACAAGTGGCTGCTGGGCATCGTCCTGGCCGTCATCAATTTCTGGCTCTTCGCGCAGACTTTGCTCAACGTCATCCCGGGGATCCGGGACCAGCTTGGGGTCGAACAGACGCTGGCCAACCTGGCCGTCTCCATCACGTCGCTGTTTTCCGGGATATTCATCGTCGTCGCGGGCGGACTCGCCGACCGGATCGGCCGGGCCAAGATCATGTACGCCGGGATCTACCTCAGCATTCTCGGCTCCCTGCTCATCGCGCTGACACCGGAAAACCTTGGCGGCCTCACCGACTTCATGCTGCTGGGCGGCCGCGCGATCCAAGGCCTGTCCGCCGCGTGCATCATGCCTTCGACCATGGCGCTGATCAAGAGCTACTACGAGGGTAAGGACCGGCAGCGGGCACTCTCGTATTGGTCCATCGGCTCCTGGGGCGGCTCGGGCTTCTGCGCCCTGTTCGGCGGCCTGATGGCCACCTCCTTCCTGGGCTGGCGGTCCATCTTCTGGATTTCGATCGTGCTGTCGGTGCTGGCGCTGTTCCTGCTCCGGGGCACGCCCGAGTCGCGGGCGGCAGCCGATCCGGAGGCCGCCGGGCACCGCTTCGACTGGGGCGGGCTGGCCTGCTTCATCGTCATGCTGGTGGCCATCAACGTGTACATCTCCCAGGGGCCGGCCATCGGCTGGTTCAGTTGGCCGGGGGTCGCGCTGGTGGCCGCTTTCGTGGTGTTCGGCCTGCTGTTCCTGCAGATCGAAAGCCGCCGCCACTTCGCTTTCGTGGACCTGAAGCTGTTCAGGAACGGCACCTTCACCGGCGCGACGCTGTCCAACTTCCTGCTCAACGGAGCCGCGGGCACGCTGATCGTTTCGCTGGGACTGGTGCAGGTGGCCGCCGGGTTGAGCTCGCTGCAATCGGGCCTGCTGACGCTCGGCTACCTGATCGCCATCCTCGCCACCATCCGGGTGGGCGAGAAGCTGCTGCAGCGCTTCGGCCCGAAGAAGCCGATGCTGTGGGGCAGCATGATCACTGGCGTCGGCATCCTGCTGTGCTCCACCACGTTCCTGCACATCGAAGAGTACATAGTGCTCACCGTCATCGGGTTCACCCTGTTCGGCGTCGGCCTGGGGTTCTACGCCACCCCGTCCACCGACGCCGCCCTGTCCAACGTCCCGGACGCCCAGGTGGGTGCGGCGTCCGGCATCTACAAGATGGCGTCCTCGCTGGGCAATGCCATCGGCGTGGCCATCTCCGCGGCACTGTATGTGGCCGCACAGGCGGTGAACCCGGAACTCATCCAGTCCTGGGGCCTGTTCATCGGCCGCCAGGACAACGTGGCGCTGCGCTTCGGCGGGGCGGTCGGGCTGTTGTTTAACGTCTTCATGGTCGTGGTCGCCATCGCCTCGATTATCGTCACGGTCCCCGCCACCAGGAGCAAGGAGGAGGAAGAGGCCCGGCCGGACGTGGTCCCGCCGCCGGCCTTCGGCAACTAGGCATCGTTGACCCCACCGGCGTCGCAGAGTATAAATGGCCGTTCAAGGCGCCGGTCCCAAACCTTCCAGCGGAGGCACTGCCATGTCGGTCCATGCATCCAGCGGTTCAGACATCCCCGGCTACGAGTACGGCACGGTGGCGCATTCACCGGTCACGTTGGCCGAGCTCGATGAGCTCAAGGCCAGCGCCATGTTTGGCGACGAGGACGCCACCCTGCTGCACCGGGCCGGCGAGATCCTTGACGGCCAGGTGGAGGACGTGCTCGACGTCTGGTACGGATTCGTCGGCGGCCAACCCCAGCTGGTCGCGCACTTCTCCCGGCCCGACGGCCCGCCCATTGAGGACTACCTGAATGCGGTCCGCCGCCGGTTTGGCCAGTGGATCAGGGATACCTGTACCAAGCCCTACGACCAGGAGTGGCTGGACTACCAAAACGAAATCGCCCTGCGGCACACCCCCGAACACAAGAACGAAACCGACCACGTAGGGTCCACTCAGGTCGTCCCGTTGCGCCACCTCATCGCGCTGATCGGGCCGGTGGTCACCACGATGCGGCCGTTCCTGGCCAGCGGCGGGGATCCCGTGGAGAAGGTCGACGCCATGATGCAGGCATGGCTGAAGGCAGTGGTCCTGCAGATCGCGCTCTGGTCCCGGCCCTACACGCTGCCGGGCGAGTGGTGACGGCGACCGGCGGAAGGATCAACGCCAGGGCAACTCCGGTTCTGCCCCGGCCGATACCCAGCCCCAGGGGAATGGTGATGCAGGGCGCCTGAAATTTCAGCGGCGCCTCGATCACCGACATGCCGACAATCAGGCCCAGTGGGCCGGCAGCACCAGCCGCGCCGCCATGCGCAGGCAAACCGTGTTGTGCCTCCCAGTCCACGCTCCGTCCTACGTTTCCGCGGGAGCGGCACGGCCAACCGCGCACGCTCCTCAAGATTTGCTAAGGGATGTTTGCGCACGACGGATTGCTATCGACACGGACCCGTGGTGTCCATACACTCCAAACTCTAGTAACTTACTAGTGTTTCGGGGGAAAGGCACTCACATGCGCAATTTGTTCCTCATGGCCATCGTCGGCCTCCTCGCCCAGATGGTCGACGGCTCGCTCGGCATGGGATACGGCGTGACTTCGTCCAGCCTCATGATTGCCGTGGGCATCGCTCCCGCTGCGGCCAGCGCAGCAGTCCACCTCTCCGAGGTCGGCACGGCGCTGATCTCCGGATTCGCCCACCACAAGTTCGGCAACGTCGACTGGCGCATCGTCGGGATCATGGCGGTTCCGGGGGGCATCGGCGCCTTCATGGGAGCCAACTTCCTGGTCAGCCTGCCGGCCGACGTCGCCAAGCCGTGGGTTGCCCTGCTGCTTTTCCTGCTCGGTGCCTACGTCCTGTTCCGGTTCCTGATCCTGTCCGGCCGCCGGCCGCAGTTCAAGGGCCAGGTCAAGGCCGTCGTCCTGATGCCGCTTGGCCTCGTCGCCGGCACGATGGACGCCATCGGCGGCGGCGGCTGGGGGCCGATCGGCACCACCTCGCTGCTGTCCACCGGCAAGATCGAACCCCGCAAGGTCATCGGCTCAATTTCCGCCACCGAGTTCATCGTTGCGGTCAGTGCCTCGGTGGGCTTCCTGCTCGCGCTCGGACGGGAGGGCATTAACTTCGCCTGGGTTCTGGCCCTGCTTGCCGGCGGCGTCATCGCGGCCCCCGTCTCGGCGTGGCTGGTTCGACACCTGGCCGCGGCGGTCCTCGGCGTAGCAGCCGGAAGCCTCATCATCCTGACCAACGCCAAGACCATGATGGAGACGTGGGGCGGGGCGGAAAAGAACTCCGCCCCGGTGTGGCTCACGCTGGCAGTCCTGGCGGTCGCGGCCGGCCTGTTGATCACGCAGTCCGTCCGCAGGGAGTTGCGCCGACGCCGCGAGGAGGAGCCCGAGCTGGAGCTCGCCGGCGCCTGAGACAATGGGCGGGTGCACATCACCGCCAAATCCGACTACGCCCTGCGCGCCCTGATCGTCATCGCCCGGTCGTCCGAAGCGCAGACCGGGACGCTGGCGGCCGAGGCCATAGCGGCCGCCCAGGGCATCCCGCACAACTACTTGCTGTCGATTCTCGCCGATCTGCGGCGCAGCGGCATTGTGCGCAGCCGCCGCGGCCAGGGCGGCGGTTGGCACCTTGCCCGCACCGCGGTGGAGATCACCGTCGCCGACATCATCCGCGCGGTGGACGGGCCGCTGGTGAGCGTGCACGGGGTGCGGCCCGAAGCGGTTCAATACGAGGACCCGGCGGCGGTTCTCCAGCCGGTCTGGATTGCCGCGCGCAGCAGCCTGCGCGAAGTTCTGGAGTCGGTTACCCTGGACCAGCTTGCCTCCGGTCAGCTGCCCGCAGAAGTCACCGGGCGCAGTTCGCGCGACGATGCGTGGGAGCCCAGGTAGACATGCCTCATCGCCTTGCCTTCCCGCGGCGGGGCGACGATCAGTGGACGGCTTGAGCCGGGCCCGGCGAAGGCGGCCGCCCTCTAGCCTGCCCGCCCTGTTCCCCCGGTGCCGGCCGACGCAGCCTTCGACGGCACCCTGCCGTTGACGCGGTAGCGCGGGTTCCTGCGCCGGCCGCCGGCCGCGGGCGGGTCTTCGATGTTCCTGGGCCCGTTGATCATGACGGCGCCGACCAGCATGACCACGATGCAGGCGCCCAGCATGGCGAACGAAGCGGTCCAGGAGCCGGTGGCCTCGTGCACCACGCCGAACAGCAGCGGGGCGACGCCCGCGCCGGCGTAGCCGATGCCCTGGCTGAAGCCGGACAGGACCGCCGAGCCGTGCGTGGTGCGCGAGCGAAGGTTCACCATCAGCAGCGCGGTGGCGAAGGTGCCCTGGCCCAGCCCGGAGAGGGTCATCCACCACCAGGTGCCGCTCTCCGGCGAGAGCAGCAGGCCCAGATGCCCGCCCACCCAGCAGGCGGTGAACACCAAAATGGCGGCGATGGGGTGCCTCAGCCGCGGCACGATCAATGGCACGAGCAGGCTGGCGGGCAGCCCGAGGATGGCGAAGTACGCCAGCGCCGACCCCGCCGTCGCGGCGTCAATGCCGTGTTCGGTCAGGTACGGCGGCAGCCACGCGAAGTACACATACGTCTGCGCGGAGTTGCCGGCCAGGAAGATGGCCAGGCCCCAGGCCACCGGTGAACGCCACGGATTCAGCTTCACCGGCCCCGCCGCGGCTTCGCGGGCGCGAACGGCAGGCCCGTCGCCGCGGACCGGTCC
>NZ_JBNHGF010000148.1:0-6387 GCF_059091005.1 Arthrobacter sp. Y3223164 | reverse complement strand
GCCCGGCTTCGGCGTCGCCTCGATCACGGAGGACGGCCACCGCGCCTTCGCCACCGATACCCCGCTGGTGGTCCCGGATCCCGCCCGGGCCGGAGCCGACCAGTCCGGCCTCGGCGATTGCGCCGTCACCTCGATGGCGGCCGAAACCAAGGAATGCACCTACGGGGACCCGGAGGGGGACTTCACCCTGGCGCTGGTGGGAGACTCGCACGCGGGGCAGTGGTTCAAGGCCTTGGAGCCTGTCGCCCGAGAGCGGGGGTGGCGCCTGCTGACGTACATCCATCATTCCTGCCCGTTCAACGCGGAGCAGCGCAAACTGGAAGCGAAGGGGGAGTCCGTCTGCCGCGGGCCCAACGAACAGACCATGGAACGGCTGACCCGCGGCGGCGTGGACGCGGTCCTCACCTCGTACTACGCGGAGTCCTCCTTCGTGGACTCGGGCACCGGCCAGCGGCCCGGCGCGGCGGGCTTCGCCGAGTACTGGAACGAACTCGCCGACGCCGGCATCGACGTGTACGCGCTCAAGGACACGCCCCGCCCGCGTGAGGGCGCGATCGCCCGGGACTGCGTGGCGGTGAATTACGAGGACCCGGCCGAATGCGGCCAGTCGCGCAGCGACGGCCTCGACGGCAAGGACCTCACCGAGGATGCCGCCAGGCTGGCCCCGCGGGCGCGGGTCATCGACCTGTCGGCGCACTTCTGCGACCGGGAGACCTGCCCGGCGGTGATCGGCAACGTCCTGGTGTACCGGGACCTCAACCACGTCTCCGGCACCTACATGAAAACGCTGGCCCGGCCGCTGGAAACGGCCTTGCTGCTGGCGATGGAACGGCCGTGACGCCGCGGCCGGGCCGCCGTGCAGCAACCGCTGGGCAGCCGCCGGGCCACCGCGTCGTGCGCGACCCGCATACTCTGCTAGACTTATGTTCGATTGTTTTTGTGTGGCAGTGGATGAAGGCCGTTTCGGATGATAACGGAACGGGGCCTGTTTCCGGTCCGCGGGGTTCTTGCGCGGAGAATGCCACACTTTTGCACGCCTACGGTCGCTTCGATTCCGCAGCGGGTGCGAAGACGACCGACAGTGCCTGGCCCTGCATGACAGACGGGGCAAAGCCCAAGAAAAACGGAGAACACGAAAGTGCCTACGATTAACCAGCTGGTCCGCAAGGGCCGCTCACCTAAGGTGAATAAGACCAAGGCGCCTGCCCTCAAGGGCAGCCCGATGAAGCGCGGCGTTTGCACCCGCGTTTACACCACCACCCCGAAGAAGCCGAACTCCGCGCTCCGTAAGGTAGCCCGCGTCAAGCTCGCCGGCGGCATCGAAGTGACTGCCTACATCCCCGGTGTGGGCCACAACCTGCAGGAACACTCCATCGTGCTGGTGCGCGGCGGCCGTGTGAAGGACCTGCCCGGTGTCCGCTACAAGATCGTCCGCGGCGCCCTCGACACCCAGGGTGTCAAGAACCGCCAGCAGGCCCGCAGCCGCTACGGCGCGAAGAAGGAGAAGAAGTAATGCCCCGTAAGGGTCCGGCCCCCAAGCGGCCGCTCGTAGTTGATCCGGTACACGGCTCGCCGCTGGTTACCCAGCTGATCAACAAGGTTCTCGTTGATGGCAAGAAGTCCACCGCGGAGCGCATCGTGTACGGTGCCCTCGACGGTGTGAAGGCCAAGTCCGGCGGCGATCCCGTTGCCGCCCTCAAGAAGGCCATGGACAACGTCCGCCCGACCCTGGAGGTCCGGTCCCGCCGCGTCGGCGGCGCCACCTACCAGGTTCCGGTTGAGGTCAAGCCGGGCCGCGCCACGGCGCTGGCCCTGCGCTGGCTGGTCGGCTACTCGAAGGCCCGCCGCGAGAAGACGATGACCGAGCGTCTGATGAACGAGATTCTGGATGCGTCGAACGGTCTCGGTGCCGCTGTGAAGCGTCGCGAAGATACCCACAAGATGGCTGAGTCCAACAAGGCCTTCGCCCACTACCGCTGGTAAAGAGTCGATACGACGACGGCGCCAACCGCCGTCGTCGTATCCCTCACCTACAAAGGGAGACATTGTGGCACTGGACGTGCTAACCGACCTCACGAAGGTCCGCAATATCGGCATCATGGCCCACATCGATGCCGGCAAGACCACCACTACCGAACGCATCCTGTTCTACACGGGTGTGAACCACAAGCTCGGCGAAACTCACGACGGTGCGTCGACCACTGACTGGATGGAACAGGAAAAGGAACGCGGCATCACCATCACCTCCGCCGCGGTGACTTGCTTCTGGAACCAGAACCAGATCAACATCATCGACACCCCGGGCCACGTGGACTTCACTGTGGAGGTGGAGCGTTCGCTGCGCGTCCTCGACGGTGCCGTTGCTGTCTTCGATGGTAAGGAAGGCGTGGAGCCGCAGTCGGAGACTGTGTGGCGCCAGGCCGACAAGTACGAAGTTCCGCGTATCTGCTTCGTCAACAAGATGGACAAGCTCGGCGCCGACTTCTACTTCACGGTAGACACCATCATCAAGCGCCTGGGCGCAAAGCCGCTGGTCATGCAGCTGCCAATCGGCTCCGAGAACGACTTCATCGGCGTCGTCGACCTGATGACCATGAAGGCACTGGTATGGGAAGGCGACGCCAAGGGCGACGTCACCATGGGTGCTGCCTACGAGACCCGGGAGATCCCCGCGGACCTGCAGGCCAAGGCCGAGGAATACCGCGCGCAGCTCGTTGAGACCGTGTCCGAGTCCTCGGACGAGCTCATGGAGAAGTACCTCGAAGGCGAAGAGATTTCGATCGACGAGCTGAAGGCCGGCATCCGCAAGATGGTCGTCAACTCGGAGATCTACCCGGTCTTCTGTGGTTCTGCCTTCAAGAACCGCGGTGTGCAGCCGATGCTCGACGCAGTCATCGACTACCTGCCGTCCCCGGTCGACGTTCCCTCGATGGTCGGTCACGACCCCAAGAACGAGGAAATCGAACTGACCCGCAAGCCGAACGAGGAGGAGCCGTTCTCGGCCTTGGCCTTCAAGGTTGCGGCGCACCCGTTCTTCGGCCAGCTGACCTTTATCCGGGTCTACTCGGGCAAGGCCACTTCCGGTACGCAGTTGCTGAACACCACCAAGGGCAAGAAGGAGCGCATCGGAAAGCTGTTCCAGATGCACGCCAACAAGGAAAACCCGGTGGAAGAGGTGCATGCAGGCCACATCTACGCGGTGATCGGCCTGAAGGACACCACCACCGGCGACACCCTGTCGGCCGTCGATGCACCCATCGTGCTCGAGTCCATGTCCTTCCCGGAGCCGGTGATCTTCGTGGCCATCGAGCCGAAGACCAAGGGCGACCAGGAAAAGCTCTCCACGGCGATCCAGAAGCTCTCCGCCGAGGACCCGACGTTCACCGTTTCGCTGAACGAAGAGACCGGCCAGACCGAAATCGGCGGCATGGGCGAGCTGCACCTGGACATCCTGGTGGACCGCATGCGCCGCGAATTCAAGGTCGAGGCCAACGTGGGCAAGCCCCAGGTTGCCTACCGTGAAACCATCAAGAAGGCTGTCGAAAAGGTCGACTTCACCCACAAGAAGCAGACGGGTGGATCCGGCCAGTTCGCGAAGGTCCAGGTCTCCTTCGAGCCGCTGGACACCAGCGACGGCGCCTTCTACGAGTTCGAGAACAAGGTCACCGGTGGCCGTATTCCGCGCGAATACATCCCCTCGGTCGACGCTGGCATCCAGGATGCCATGCAGCTCGGCATTCTGGCCGGCTACCCGCTGGTCGGTGTCAAGGCCATCCTGCTCGACGGCGCATACCACGACGTCGACTCTTCGGAAATGGCCTTCAAGATCGCTGGTTCCCAGGTCTTCAAGGAAGGCGCACGCCGCGCCAACCCGGTCCTGCTCGAGCCGCTGATGGCCGTCGAGGTACGTACCCCTGAGGAATACATGGGCGACGTGATCGGCGACCTGAACTCCCGCCGTGGACAGATCCAGTCCATGGAGGACGCTAGCGGCGTGAAGGTTGTGCGCGCTAACGTTCCGCTTTCCGAAATGTTCGGCTACATCGGCGACCTGCGTTCCAAGACGCAGGGCCGCGCGGTGTACTCGATGCAGTTCGAAAGCTACGCTGAGGTCCCGAAGGCTGTTGCCGACGAGATCATCCAGAAGACGCGCGGCGAGTAAACCCCAGGGTGGCGGGTCCTTATCCGTAAGGATCCGGCACGCCGTGCAGGCGGCCGGTCGGCTCACGCAGCCGGCCGCCGGCACAACCCACTGACGGAACCGCGCAAGTTTTTGCCGGTACCTGACGGAACCAGTAATTTCACCAAATACAAAAGCCCGAAGTAGACTTGTTCAAGTTTCGGCCGTGACAATCGCGTCCGAAGAGCAAATCTTCTCAACACGTTCTAGGAGGAACCCGTGGCGAAGGCAAAGTTCGAGCGGACTAAGCCGCACGTCAACATTGGCACCATCGGTCACGTTGACCACGGTAAGACCACGTTGACCGCTGCCATTTCCAAGGTGCTTGCTGACAAGTACCCCGATCTCAACGAGCAGCGTGACTTCGCAGCTATCGACTCTGCCCCGGAAGAGCGCCAGCGCGGCATCACCATCAACATCTCGCACGTCGAGTACCAGACCGAGAAGCGCCACTACGCACACGTGGACGCCCCCGGCCACGCCGACTACATCAAGAACATGATCACCGGTGCCGCCCAGATGGACGGCGCAATCCTGGTGGTTGCCGCGACTGACGGCCCGATGGCCCAGACCCGCGAGCACGTTCTGCTGGCCCGCCAGGTTGGCGTTCCGACGCTGCTGGTGGCCCTGAACAAGTCGGACATGGTTGAGGACGAGGAACTGCTCGACCTGGTCGAAATGGAAGTCCGTGAGCTGCTCAGCTCGCAGGAGTTCGATGGCGACAACGCACCGGTCATCCGCACTTCCGGCCTGAAGGCCCTGGAAGGCGACGCCCAGTGGGTCAAGTCTGTCGAGGACCTGATGGACGCCGTTGACGAGTACATCCCGGACCCGGTCCGCGACAAGGACAAGCCGTTCCTGATGCCGGTTGAAGACGTCTTCACCATCACCGGCCGCGGCACCGTGGTGACCGGCCGCGCCGAGCGCGGTACCCTCGCCATCAACTCCGAGGTCGAGATCGTCGGCATCCGCCCGGTCCAGAAGACCACGGTTACCGGTATCGAGATGTTCCACAAGCAGCTCGACGAAGCATGGGCAGGCGAGAACTGTGGCCTGCTGCTGCGCGGTATCAAGCGCGAAGACGTGGAGCGCGGCCAGGTTATCGTGAAGCCGGGTTCGATCACCCCGCACACCGATTTCGAGGCCAACGTCTACATCCTGTCCAAGGATGAAGGCGGCCGCCACAACCCGTTCTACTCGAACTACCGTCCGCAGTTCTACTTCCGCACCACCGACGTGACCGGCGTTATCACCCTCCCCGAGGGCACCGAAATGGTCATGCCGGGCGACAACACTGAGATGACCGTTGAGCTCATCCAGCCGATCGCCATGGAAGAGGGCCTCGGCTTCGCTATCCGTGAAGGCGGCCGCACCGTTGGTTCGGGCCGCGTCACCAAGATCACCAAGTAACTCTGTGATCTGCTGACCGGAGGTTTCCGGTCGGAGGCAGGAGAACCCCCGCCGTCTCAGGACGGCGGGGGTTCTTTCTTTTAATGATGCGCCGGGTGTGATGCTGCGCGCACGCTCCGGGCGCGCCTTCGGTCATGGTCCTTCCGTTTCAGATGTTCTGGTGCAGGCAGAGAATGTTGCCCTCCGTGTCCGGGAACCAGGCGCAGCGCTGGTGGCCGGTCACCGCGATGTGGTTCTCGGTCTTGAGGCCCGGCAGGTCGTAGTCCGCGAAGTCGACGCCGCGGCCGGCCAGTTCGGACATCTCGGTTTCCAAATCGGCCACCTCGAAGCTGATCGAGGTGTGGTCCGACGTGTCTGCGTCCGGTCGGACGATGAGTTCTACCGCGGTGGAACCGTCGCTGGAGAATAGGAACGAATCCTCTCCGAGCGGGCCGGCCGGCTGCAGGCCTAGGGAATCCTGGTAGAACGCGCGCGCCCGGTCCATGTCCTTCACGGGCAGGACCGTCGTCATGGTTTTGGTGCTGAGCATGGTTGTCCGGCTTCCTGGGAGCATCTGCGGTGGACACTCCCAGAATAGTCTCGGCCGGGGCCCCGGGAACTGGCGGACGGGCACGAATTTTGACCGCCGACCAGTAGGATCGGAACCATGGAATGGCTGATCGTGTGGATCGTCCTGGGGCTCGTTGCCGCGGTGGTCGGGGCGGTGTCCTGGGGCAGGCGGTACTTCCGCCACGAACTGGACCGTGCCCGCCGCATCCGGCGAGCCGACGGCGGGCGGTAGCGAAGCGCCGGGGACC
>NZ_JBNHGF010000147.1:0-6391 GCF_059091005.1 Arthrobacter sp. Y3223164 | reverse complement strand
GGCGCTGGAGGCCGGGATCACGACCTTCGACCACGCCGACATCTACGCCCACGGCAAGGCCGAGGCCGCGTTCGGGCGGGTGCTGGCGGAAAGTCCCGAGCTGCGCGACTCGATCCGGCTGCAGGGCAAATGCGGCATCCGGCTGCCGGTCCCCGGCATGGTCGGGCACTACGACTCCTCGCGGGAAGCCATCCTGGCCCGCACCGACGAAAGCCTGCGCCGGCTGCACACCGATCACCTGGATACGCTGCTGATCCACCGGCCCGATCCGCTGACGCCGGCCGAGGAGATCGCCGCGGCGTTCAACGAGCTTCGGATGGCCGGGAAGGTACGCCGCCTTGGTGTCTCGAACATGTCCGGCGAACAGATGCGCTGGCTGCAGTCGGCGCTGGATGAACCGCTGGCGGTGAACCAGCTGGAAATGAGCCTGTACCGACGCGACTGGCTGGAGTCGGGGGTGCTGGTGAACCACCCGGAGGGACCGGGGATCAGCTTCCCGCACGGCACCTTGGAATACTGCGCCGCCCACGGGGTGGAGCTGCAGGCCTGGGGCGCGCTGGCCAAGGGCCGGTACAGCGGGCGTGCGGCAGCGGAGGCCGCGACACCGGATGCTTCCGCGCCCGCGGATGCCTCACCCCCGGCGGATCATGCAGCGGCAGCCCTGGTCACGGAACTTGCCCGGGACAAGGGGTGCCCGCCCGAGGCCGTGGTGCTGGGCTGGCTGCTGCGGCATCCGGCAGGCATCCGGCCGGTCGTCGGTACCAGCAGCCCGGACCGGATCCGGGCCTGTGCCGAGGCGGAAGCGGTTGGAGCATCGATGACCCGCGAGGAGTGGTACTCCCTGTGGGTGGCGGCCCGAGGCAGGCCGCTGCCTTAGCTGCCCCCGCCCGGCCCCGCCGGCTGCCGGCGGGGGCCGGGACCGTGGGTCCTAGACGAAGGCCGGCTGTTCCAACCGGCGGAACGCGGAATCGTGGAAGACCAGGGGCTCGTGGGTGCCGTCGTGCGTGGACAGTCCGTGCACCTGCAGCAGCACGACGTGGTGGTCCCCGGCCGGGACCTCCTGGTGCACCGAGCAGTCCAGCCAGAGCGCCGCGTCGTTGAGGAAAAGCGCGCCGTCGTCCGTGCCGTGCAGGCTCAGGCCGGCAAAGCGGTCACCGTTCCTGGACGCGATCTGGCGGCAGACGCCGTCGTGTCCGGTGCCGAGCACCGAGACGCCGATCCGGTTGGCCCGGCGGACCAGCGGCCAGGTCCGTGAGGTGTTTTGCACGGCGAACATCACCAGCGGCGGCTCGAGGGAGACGCCCACGGTGAACGAGGAGGCGACGATGCCCTGCGGCTCGCCGGCGACGGTCGCGCACAGCGCCGCGATGCCCGAGGGGAAGCGGCCGAAGGCGGAGCGCAACGTGTGGGGGGTCAGGTCATGGTGTAGCGACATGGCGTCCTTGGGGCTTGGGCGCATCCGCTGCGGCCGAGCTGCTGCGGGTGGATACGCGTACTTGCCTGCCGACATACCCGGCGGGCCGAATCATCACCTGGAGCACCCCGCTACGGTAGAGGGTTGCCGGCCAACCAGCCAGGGCTGTGAAGTTGGCGCTCTTGATTCGTCTCCACGCTAAGAGCGGGGAAGGGCCTGGGTCAAACGCCGGTAACAGTTCGTCAAATGCAGCGTTTTACTTCCGGGCGCCGCGAGGTGTCTGCTGCCCCGACGGGCGGCCGTGCGACGGCTGCTGCCCCGAAGGCTACTGTCCGACTGCTGGTCCCACGGCTACTGCGCGGCGGCGCCCGGGCGCACGGTCCGCTGCCGGAACGGATGCGCCGGGTAGACGCCCAGGATGCGGATTTCGGTGGTGAAGAAGTCCAGTTCCTCGAAGGCGTGGACCATGGCCGGATCGTCCGGGTGGCCTTCGACGTCCACCATGAACATGGTGGCGGCAAACTCGCCGCCCACCATGTAGCTCTCCAACCGGGTCATGTTGATGCCGTTGGTGGCGAAACCGCCCAGCGCCTTGTACAGCGCGGACGGCACGTTCCGCACGCGGAACACGAAGCTGGTTACGGCCGGACCGGGAAGTTCCTCGCGGGACGGGACCGGCCGGCGGTCGGCCAGCACCACGAACCGTGTGGTGTTCGTCGGATCGTCTTCGACCTTTTCCGCGAAAACCTCCAGACCGTAGAGTTCGGCGGCCATCGGCGGCGCCAGGGAGACCTTGGTCGGGTCGTTCCATTCGGCCACCTCCCGGGCCGAACCGGCGGTGTCGCCTGCGATGACCGGAGTGAGCCCGAGCCTGCGGATCAGCTTGCGGCACTGGCCCAAAGCATGGATGTGGCTGTGCACCTCCCGGGCCTGCTCCACGGTGGCCCCGCGTACGCCCAGCAGGCTGAAACGGATGGGCAGGAAGAATTCCTCCACGATCTGCAGGGTGGTCTTCGGCAGCAGGGCGTGGATGTCCGCCACCCGGCCGGCGATCGAGTTGTCGATGGGGATCATGGCCAGTTCCGCCTCGCCGCCGGTGACGGCAGCGAACGCATCCTCGAAGCTGGCACACGGCACCGCTTCCCAACCGGGGCGCACTTCCAGGCAAGCCATGTGGGAGTTCGAGCCGGGTTCACCTTGGTACGCAATCGCTGGAGCCATGGGCGAAATTATCCCACCGGGGCGGGCCGGCGCTTCATTCCGGGCAACCGGGCGGCGTCATATAACCGGGACCGGCCCGCCAACCGCTTAGTACAGATGCGATTCCTGGGTGATGCCGTAGGGCACGTCGTCGCTCAGCTCCACCGTAAACTGCCCGGGGCCGGTGCGAGTGACCAGGATGCCGCAATCGCCGTCGATGGCGGCGAGCTTTTGCAACTCTTCGACCGCAGCATTCAGGAGATCGTGTGCTTCGGAAGCCGTCTGTGCGGTCAACGACTTGGTAGCCAGGGAAGTGGCCATGGTTCTGCCTTTCGTGGCCGGAGGTTTCCGCGCAGGAGAAACGCGGGATGGAAGCTTCCGGCCGGAACGAGCCTGCCATGCGGAACGGTGCATGGAACTTTACATTCTGCCATCCCAGATGACATCAGATGAATTTCGCACCGGCGTGGCGTGCGCCACACCCGGCGCGGCGGCGTGGTGCTGGAAGCAGGTCAGGCGGGACCGCCGCGCGTGTTGGAAACCGGTCACGCGGGACCGCCGCGGATGCTGGAAGCGGTCGGGGGAGGGCGGGCCAGCCGGAAGTGAACCCGGTCCTAGAACGGGTTGAGCAGCCGGTGGACGAACTGCCGGGTGCGCTCCTCCCGCGGTTCGCGCAGCACCTGTTCGGGGTGTCCGCGTTCCACCACCACGCCGCCGTCCATGAACACCACTTCGCTGGCCACTTCACGGGCGAAGGCCAGCTCGTGGGTGACCAGGGCCATGGTCCAGCCCTCGTCAGCCAGTTCCTTGATCACGTGCAGCACGTCGCCCACCAGTTCAGGATCCAGTGCGGACGTGGGCTCGTCGAACAGCAGCAGCGAGGGTTTGAGCGCCAGCGCCCGGACAATGCCGACCCGCTGCTGCTGTCCGCCGGAGAGCTGATGCGGGTACTGGTCTTCCTTGCCGGAGAGCCCGACACGGTCCAGCAGCGACCTGGCCTCGCGCACCGCTTCGGCCTTGGACCGCTTCTGCACCTGGACCGGGCCCTCGATGATGTTCTGCAGCACGGTCATGTGCGGGAACAGGTTGTAGTGCTGGAACACCATGGCGCTGCGGTCGCGCAGGGCGGCGATCTGTTTTCGGTTCACCGGCGAACCGAAATCCACGGCCGGCCCGCCCGAAAAGGCGACCCGCCCGCCGTCGGGGATTTCCAAGCCGTTCAGGCAGCGCAGCACGGTGGTTTTGCCCGACCCGGAGGGTCCGATCAGGGCCAGTACCCCGCCCGTCTGGACGGAGAGGTCGATGGACTTGAGCACCTGGTTGCTGCCGAAGGACTTGCGCAGCCCCTCTACGGAGAGCACCGGCCCTGCGGCGGAGCCGGGCTGCGAAGCGGCGGCGGAGGGGACGTCAGTGGGCGACATAGCGGTCCAGCCTCTTCTCCAGTCGGGACTGCCCGGCGGAGAGCACCAGGCAGAACACCCAGTAGACCGCCGCGGCCTCAATGTAGAGCAGCATGAACTCCTGGCTGAACGCCGCGATTTCCTGGGCGGCCCGGAACGCCTCGGTGACCAGGATCAGGGAAGCGAGGGAGGTGTCCTTGACCAGCGAGATGAAGGTATTGGACAGCGGCGGCACCGACACCCGCGCTGCCTGCGGCAGGATGATGCGGCGCAGGGTGGTGGTGCCGGCCATGCCGATGGTGTGGCCGGCTTCCCACTGGCCCTTGGGGACGGACAGAATCGCGGCGCGGATGATTTCGGCCGCATAGCCGCCCACGTTCAGGGAGAACGCGATGATGGCGCTCGGCCACGGTTCAAGCACCACGCCGATCGACGGCAGGCCGTAGAAGATCACGAACAGCTGGACGAGCAGCGGGGTGCCGCGGATCACCGACACGTAGGCGCGCGCGATGCCGGCCAGGATCCGGTTGCGGCTCAAGCGCATCAGGGCCACGACGAGCGCCAGCAGCAGGCCGATGGCGAAGCTGGCCAGCGAGAGGGGGATGGTGCCGGTCAGCCCGCCCTGGACTATAGGCCAGAGCGAACTGCCGACGAGCTCCCAGTCGATGTCCATACGGTTACGTTAGCGTCTCCCTTTGAAGCGGCCGGATTTACTTGCTGACGTCCGCGCCGAAGTACTTCTCGGAGATCTTTGCCAGCGTGCCGTCGGCGCGCAGCTCCTCCAGCGCCGTGTTGAAGGCCTCGACCAGCTCGTCGCTGCCCTTCTGGAAGGCGAAGGCGCTCTGCGTTTCTTCGTCCGTTTCGGCGGCTACCTTGATGTCTTTGTTGTCGTTGGTGGCCTGGTAGTCCAGGTAGGTCAGCTTGTCGTTGACCGTGGCGTCCACCCGGCCCTGCTCCAGCAGCGAAACCGCCTGCGCCCAGCCCTCCACGGCCTCGACATTGGCTCCGGCGCCCTTGGCCAGTTTGTAGAAGTTGCTGGTCAGCGACTGGGCGGACGTTTTGCCCTCCAGATCCGCCAGGGAGGAAATGTCGTTGTTGTCCGACTTCACGACGACGACGCCGGTGCTGACCGTGTACGGGTCCGAGAAGTCGTACTTGGCCAGCCGGTCTTCGTTGATCGAAACCTGGTTGGCGATGACGTCGAAGCGGCCCGCCTCCAGCCCCGCGAAGATGGCGTCCCACTGGGTCTCTTCAAACCGCACGTCGACGCCGAGCTTGTCCGCCACCGCGGTGACGACCTCGACGTCGTAACCGGTCAGGTCGCCGGTGCCGTTCTCGTGGAAGGAGAACGGGCGGTAGGTCCCCTCGGTCCCCACGGTGATCACGCCTGCGTCCTGGATCTCCTGCAGCGTGGTCGCGGCGGAGGAGGTCGCCGGCTCCGACCCCGACGGCGAGGACGTGCTGCAGCCGGCCAGCACCAGGGCGGCGGCTGCGGCGGCACCGAGGACGGACAAACGACGACGAATCATGGTGGAAAACCCCTTGTGATGTGGGACGACGAGCCAACCGGCGGGTGGCCGGCAAACGCTGAAGCTACCACGTGCAACAACGGGTACCTCAAGATATGTTCCGAACTGTGTCGGCAATGTGAGCAGCCGCACTCCCGGCGGCGCGCACCGGCGTCGTTATTGTTCTATTCGGGTGCCACCCGCACCACGAGTGCGCCCGGATCGACGCGCATCATCAAACGGGACCCCATGCCAATATGGTCGCCGTCCAGCTGCATCTCCTGGGGCCGGCCGGCGTGGATCTCCACGTGCTTGCCCTGGTAGTAGTCAACCGAAGGATCCACGCTCCGGCCGCGTTTGGCGAGCCCGGCCAGCACGCCGAGCCAGCCCAGCCGCCCACGCGGGGAGATGGTCATGACGTCCAGCAGGCCGTCGTCGAGCTGCGCACCGGGGAACATCTCGAATCCGCCCTGGATCTTGCCGCAGTTCCCGCCCATTACGCTGCGCATCCGCACGGTCATGGGCTTGCCGCCGTCTATGGTGACCGTGGCGCGGACCGGCTTGCCCGGAAGGTTGCGCAGGCCGGCTTCCACGTACGCCAGCCACCCGATACGGTCCTTGAGGCCGTCGTCGGTGCCGCCAATCACGGCGGCGTCGAAGCCGAGGCCGGCCATGACCAAAAACACGGAGTCACCGCCCGACCTGTCCACGGTGGCCCGGACCACGTCGATCCGCCGGTCCCGGCCGGCCAACGCGATGCCGGCAGCGGTCTCCGGGTCGTCAACCGGCAGGTCCAGGTTGCGGGCCAGCAGGTTGCCGGTGCCCAGCGGGATCACGCCCAGCGGCATGTCGGTCGCCGCCAGCCGGCC
>NZ_JBNHGF010000146.1:0-6392 GCF_059091005.1 Arthrobacter sp. Y3223164 | reverse complement strand
CGTCGGCGGGCCTGCGGTCCTTCACGGTCCGGCCGCCGCGATCCGTCCCCGGTCCGGCCGCTGCGGGGGCATCGGCTTGGTCGTGGCGTCCAGCGCCTTCGGGTGTCTGACTCATCAGATCGGGAGCCTCACTTCATTTGCAAACCAGTCCTGCAATTGCGTCACCCAGTCTCCCCATAACCCGCTGGCCATCAGCAGGCCCAAAACCACCAGCATGGCGCCGCCGGCCCGCTGCAGGAACAACCGGTGCCGGCGGAAGAACGCCATGGCGCCCATCCCCCGCCGCACGCCGAGCGCGATCAGCAGGAACGGAACCCCCAGTCCCAGGCAGTACACGAAGGCCAGGAACGCACCCTTGGCCGCATCGGCGCCGCCCGAGTAGGCCAGCGCCTGCACGGCCGAGAAGGTGGGGCCGATACAGGGCGCCCAGCCCAGCCCGAACGTCATGCCGAGGACCGGTGCCCCCCACAGCCCGGCCGGCGGCCGCGACTGGATCTTGCGGTCCCGCTGGAAGTAGGACAGCCCGCCCATGAAGATGATGCCCATGGCGACGACGACGACGCCCAGCACCTGGGTGACCCAGCCGGCTTCGCTTCCCTTCAACCAGGCCCCGAGCTGGCCGAAGATCGCCCCGATGATCACGAAGACGATGGAAAAGCCCAACACGAACAAACCAATGCCGGCGAACATCCGGCCGCGGCGCTGGCGTTCAAGATCCACGCCGGTCAGGCCGGTGACGTAGCCCAGGTAGCCGGGCACCAGCGGCAGCACGCACGGGGACAGGAAGGAGACCAGCCCGGCCAACATGGCCACGGGGATTGCCAGCAGCACGGAGCCGTTGAGCACCGTGTCGCCGAAGGCGCCGCCCACAGTCATCGGCAGCGCGGCCGTCGCCCACCCCATTGCTAGGCGGCCACTGCGTCTTTAATCAGGGCCCGGAGCGTGCCCTTGTCCGCCACGCCCAGGATCCGGGCGGCGACGCGGCCCTCCTTGTCCAGCACCAGCGTGGTGGGGACGGCCTGCGGGGGCACGTAGGCGGTCATCGCCAGCAGGACGTCGCCGTTCTTGTCCATGAAGCTGGGGTACGTCACCCCGAAGTTGCGCTCGAAGGCCTCTGCCGTGGGGCGCTCGTCCCGGATGTTGACGCCGTAGAACCGGGCGCCGTCGGCGAATTCCTCGCTCAACGCCTGCAGGTCCGGAGCTTCCAGCCGGCAGGGCGCGCAGGAGGCGTACCAGAAGTTAAGGACCGTCACCTGACCGACCCAGTCGGCCGCATCGACGGTGGTGCCGTCGAAGAGCTTGGCGGTCAGCTGGACGGGTTCGCCGCGCGAGTCGGGCGCGTACTCGGTGACCGAGCCGTCGCCGGCGATGTAGTTCTTGTTGTCGCCGGCGTTGGCCTGCTGGGCCAACGGATCCTCGACGGAACACGCGGCGAGCGAGAGGGCGCCCAGCAGCCCCGCACCGACTTTGAACGCGGTACGGCGATTGAACGAACGGGGGTTATCGGCAGTCACAGTCACACTTTTCTTCGTGGGGTTGGGGGTGTCCCACTTCTACAACGCGTAGTAATTCTATTATGCTCCGGGCAGGTTCGCCGCACCGGGCAGGAGGTGGGCGCACGGCTCGGCGTAGCGCACCCCGGCGAGGCGGCCGCCGTCGAACTCCAGGGAAGTCACCGAGGCCAGCGTGCACTGGCGGCGGCGGGGATCATGCCAGAGCCGTTTGCCCTCGGCGGCCAGCCGGGTCACCCAGATGGGGAGCTGGTGGCTGACCAGGACCGCCTCGGCGCCCTCCCCGCCGCGTTCCACGGCTATCCGGCGGGCGTCGTCGATGGCCTCGCGCATCCGGGCGGCCTGCGCCGCGTACGGCTCCCCCCAGGACGGCCGGAAGGGATTGTAGAGGTGCGGCCAGTGCCGGGGCTGGTTCAGGTGCGAGCGGATGTCCGCCAGCCCCTCGAAGTGGTTCTCGGCTTCGATGATCCGCTCGTCGGTGACGATCTCGAGGCCGAGGGCCTTGGCGGTCGGGGCCGCGGTCTCCTGGGCCCGGGTCAACGGCGAGGCCACCAGGTAGCTGATCCTGGCGCCGTCGTCGCGGCGTTCGGAAAAGTAGCCGGCGGCACACTCGGCCATTTCCTGGCCCAGCGCGGACAGCCTGAAGCTCGGCAGCCTGCCGTAAAGCACGCGGCCGGGGTTGTGGACCTCGCCGTGGCGGAGCAGGTGGACGGTAGCTTCGGGCATGGGTACAAGTGTCTCAAACCGCCGGTGTTTGCCCAAAAGCCCCGCTGTCCGCCCGTGGGGGTGTAGTGTCTGGCCCCGCTGCCTGCCCGGGAAGAAAATCATCCTTCCGGCCGACCGCCGCGGCACTGGCCTGCATTGTAGTGTTGCCTTAACAGCTGCCAAGCACCTCTGCGGCCGGCGCGCAGGCCTGCCGGACCGAGGGCGACCCGTGTGGATGAGATGAAAAGGAACCGGCCATGAGCACCCCAGTAAACGAACCGAACCAGCCCGGTGACGGGGAGGGCCGGCCCGGAGGCCAGGAACAGCCCCGGTACGGGCAGAACCTGCCGCAATACGGCCAGAACGCGCCTCAGCAGCCCGGCTCGGAGCAGCCTCCCTACGGGCAAAACGCCCCGCAGTACGGGCAGAACCCGCCGCAGTCCGGACCCCAGTATGGACAACAGTACGGGCAGCAGCCGTACGGCCAGGGCCAGCAGGGACAGCCCCCGTACGGCCAGCAGTACGGGCAGTCCCCGTACGGCTACCAGAACGCCGTGCCCGGCCAGTACGGCTACCCCGGCGGGCAGGCGCAGACCGCCGCCAAACCCACGGCGCCGCGCGAGGTCGTCATTGCCTTCTGGTTGATCATTGCTGCCGCCGTGCTGACCGCCATTGAAATGCTGACGGAACTGGCGAACCTGGACGGCACCATGGCGATGGTGCTCAACGACCCGTCGGTCCGCGAAGCCCTGGGCGAGCAGGGCGGCCAGTTCTCCGACGCCGAGCTGGCGGAAATGATGAGGGGTACGGCAGGAGTGTTCATCGTCATCACCGCGGTGATCGCCGTCGGGCTGTACCTGATGGTGGCCTTCGGCGTGAAGGCGGGCAAGAACTGGGCCCGCATCACCGGCGCGGTGTTCGCCGCGCTCTCGCTGTTCGGACTCTTCAACATCTGGTTCGGCACCTTGTCCGTGCTGCTGGGCATCGCGGCGATCGTGCTGCTGTTCCTGCCGGCGTCGAACAGGTTCTTCCAGGCCACCAAGGCGCACAAGTTCGGCGTCTACGGCCGCTGACCGGGAGCGGGTTCCGGCCGCCTGACGGCCGGAACCCGGCGGGGCGCAGCAGTGTTCAGCCGTGCTCCGTCGCCTGCGCCCGTTGCGCGTGGTACGCCAGGATCTGCAGTTCGGTGGCCATGTCCACCTTGCGCAACTGCACGGATGCCGGAACCTGCAACACCGCCGGCGCGAAGCTGAGAATGCTCGTGACGCCGGCTTCGACGAGCCGGTCGCAGAGCCCCTGGGCCGCACCGGCGGGCACGGCCAGGACCGCCATGTTGGTGCCGGTCTGGCGCAGGATAAGTTCCAAGTCACCGATCGGGCTGACGCGCATCCCGGAGACCTCCGACCCGACGACCTGCGGATCCGCGTCGAAGAGCGCCACGACTCCGAAGCCCTTGGTGGTGAATCCGGAGTAGCCGGCCAGGGCCCGGCCCAGGTTGCCGATGCCGACAATCGCGACTTTCCAGTCCTGGGTGAGCCCCAGGGCCGCGGCAATCTCCTGGCCGACCAGCCGCACGTCGTAGCCCACGCCGCGGGTACCGAACGACCCGAGGTAGGAAAGGTCCTTGCGCAGGGTGGGCGGGCTCACGCCGGCGGCCTCGGCCAGTTGCTCGGACGATATGCGTTCCGTACCCTCGGACACCAGCGAATTCAGGGCCCGGAGGTAGATGGTCAGGCGTGCGAGCGCGGCCGGCGGGATCTCGTGGCCGGATGGCTTGGCAGCCTCGGTATCCGGGAGGTGGGTCACTGTTGTCGCTCCGATGCCTGCTGCGGGGCTCCGGCCGTGCCGTTTCCAGCCGTTCCGGGTCCTGGGTGCCGCCGGCGGCTGTCCAACCGCAGGCTTGTGTCCCCCCAAGATTAAGCTCCCCCGCGCCGCTCTCCAACTCCTGTGACGCCGGCCGGGCCGCCCCGGACTACTGTGTGAGCAGCCGTCGCAGCCGGTCCGGATCGATGTGCCAGAAGTCCCGCTGGACGCCGTCGATCATGACCACGGGGATCTCCTCGGCGAAGCGCCGTTCGAGCTCGGGGTCCTCGAGGATGTTCTTCTCTTCCCAGGCGAGACCGAGCTCCCCCGCAACGCCCCCGACGGTCTCCCGTGCCGCCTGGCACAGATGGCAGCCGGGTTTGGTCAGCAGCACCAGTTCGTGCCCGGGGCGCGTGTCGGATCCACTCATGCCTTCCACGGTAGCGGCCGGTGGCGCTGAACGGACAATCTCCGGCGCCTCGTTAGACTCGAAGCATGCCCAAGACCGCCGCCGGCCATGCACAGCGCGCCTCGGTCTCCACGGACCCGGGGACGGAAGCGGCATTTTTCGACGTCGACAACACCCTGATGCGCGGCGCCAGCCTGTTCCACGTGGCCCGCAAGATGTACCAGAGCGGCGCCTTCCGGATGCGCGACGCTGCCGGTTTCGGCTTCAAACAGGCCCGCTTCCTGATGCGGGGTGAGAACCTCAAGGACATCCAGTCGATCCGCGACACGGCACTGGCCCTTGCCACCGGCCTGCTGAGCGACGACGTCAAACAACTGGGCGACGAGGTCTACGACGAAGTCATCGCCTCCAAGATCTGGCCCGGAACCAGGGCCCTGGCGGACCAACACCTGCGGGTGGGCCGCAAGGTCTGGCTGGTCACGGCCACGCCGGTTGAAGTGGCCGCCGTCATCGCCGACCGGCTGGGCCTGACGGGCGCCCTGGGCACGGTGGGTGAAACCGAAGACGGTGCCTACACCGGACGACTCATCGGGGACATCCTGCACGGGCCGGCCAAGGCTGTCGCGGTCGAGGAGTTGGCCATCCGCCAAGGCATGGACCTGGCGCGTTGCTGGGCCTACAGCGACTCCTACAACGACGTCCCGCTGCTGACCCTGGTGGGCAACCCGGTGGCGATCAACCCGGACGCCAGGCTGCGCCGGCACGCCCGGGAGAACAACTGGCCGGTCTACGACTACAGGAGCGGCCGGCGGGCGGCCACCTTGGGTCTCAAGGCCGCCACCGGTGCCGGCGCGGTCTACGGTCTCTGGCGCGGGGTCAACAGATTCCGGCGACCGGCGGCGTAACGGCCGGACCCACGCCGGCGGGGATGAAAACCGGTTAACGGCACAAGGCCCGCCAGTTTCCTGGCGGGCCTTGGAAGAAAAGGGAACCGGTTGTCGGTCCTACTTCTTGTTGCGGCGCTGGTGACGGGTCTTGCGAAGCAGCTTACGGTGCTTCTTCTTGGCCATACGCTTGCGGCGCTTCTTGATAACTGAACCCACGAGTCCCTCATTCACTGATAGTTTCGTCAGCTGCCGGTGCCCGGCGGGGCACACGTCAACTCACGGTTTTCGACGATGACGTAAAACGTTCCTTAACAGGGTACCGCCTCCGCGCCCCCCGCTTTGACCGTCGGACGGCAGCCGGCCCGCTCCGGAGCGTCAGGCCGTCCCGGTCTCCCGGTCGATCACGGCGCCGCGCAGGTACTCCTCCACGGCCGATTCGGGCACCCGATAGGAACGTCCAAAGCGCACGGCGGGCATCTCGCCCGAATGCACCAAGCGGTAAACGGTCATCTTGGACACGCGCATGACCGCGGCCACTTCCGACACCGTCAAGAAGCGCACACTCGAGAAATTGTTCTCGTCAGCCATTACGCACTGTTCCTTTACTGTAAGCAACACCGGCGGCGTGCCGCCTTGCCCCGCCCCAACAACCGTCTTCCTAGATACTTTAGAGGCTGTTGTGGCAAAAGTGAAAGTGCACACTGTAGCTTAAGCATTTTAACCAAGCACGGCCTTTTACCCTCGGGCCGCTTTCGTGGCGCGGTTCCCCGCGGCCGACGCCAGCTGGGCCAGCACATCCGCCGTGACGTCCCACTCCATGCAGGCATCCGTGACACTCTGCCCGTAAACCAACGCCGCTCCCCCGCCGTCCTGGGACACCTCCAGTTTCTGTGCCCCGCCCACCAGGAAGCTCTCCAGCATCAGGCCGGCGATGGCGCTGCCGCCAGCTTCGACCTGCGCGGCGATCTCCAGCGCCACCTCGGCCTGGCGGTGGTGGCTCTTGCCACTGTTGGCGTGGCTGGCGTCCACGATCAGCCGCGGATTCAGGCCGGCTTCGGCCAGCGCCGCGGACGCGGC
>NZ_JBNHGF010000145.1:0-6398 GCF_059091005.1 Arthrobacter sp. Y3223164 | reverse complement strand
CGATGCGCGGGCCCCGGAGCAGCTGTCACTGCGGGAGATCGACGCGCTGACGCGGCCAGTCACCGGCCTGCGCTCGCCGCTGACCCCGCTGCAGTCGGCCGAGCGCGCCCGGAACTTCGGTTCCGTCTACTTCCTGGAGCATTGGCTGCGGCAGTTGCGCGGCTACGGCTGGACCGTCTTGATGACGGCGGTCGGCACGCCGCTGGTATACCTGTTTGCCATGGGCGTGGGGCTCGCCACGTTGGTGGACGCCAACACCAACGCCTCGCTCGACGCCGGAAACGGCCAGTCCGTGCCGTATCTGGTCTTCGTGGCGCCTGCCCTCCTGGCGACCGCCGCGATCATGGTGGCCAGCGAAGAGAACACGTACTCGGTGATGTCGGGGTTCCGATGGCGCAAGACCTACTACGGTCCCAACGCCTCGCCGCTGCAGAGCCACCAACTGGTCAACGGGCACTCGTTGGGCGTGCTGGCCCGCCTGCTGCTGACCACCGGCTTGTATTTCCTCTGCCTGGTCATCTTCGGCGCGGTGACCGAGGCCACCGCCTGGCTGATGGTCATCACGGCGGCCCTGGGCGGAATGGCCTTCGGGCTGCCGCTGATGGCGTACTCGGCCAGCATCGAAGAAGACCGCGGCCAGTTCGCGCTGGTGCAGCGGTTCATCGTGATGCCGCTGTTCCTCTTCTCCGGCACGTTCTTTCCGCTGGAGGCCATGCCGTTGGTGGTGCGCTGGATCGGATGGATCTCGCCGCTGTGGCATTCGACGGAGCTGGGCCGGGTGCTCAGCTACGGCTATGTTGAACCGGCCTGGCTGACCGTGCTGCACGTCGCCTACCTTGCCGTCCTCTGCGCGGCCGGCTGGGTCTTCGCGCGCCGCATCTATATCAGGAGGCTGGGCAAATGAGCCAGCACGTTCTCCCGCAGCCGCCGCGGCTCGAGCCGGCGCGCCGCCCGTTTGGCTCGCTCTATGCCGGCAACGTGCGGGCGGTCTTCGCCCGCGGCGTCAAGGCGACCTGGGGAACCAACTGGGCGATCATGGTTAGCGGCTTCGTCGAGCCGGTCCTCTACCTGGTGGCGATGGGGATCGGACTGGGCTCGCTGATCGGCACGATAAGCGGCCCCGGCGGAACCGAGATCGGTTATGCGAACTACATTGCGCCGGCGCTGCTGGCCGTCTCGGCGATGAACGGCGCGGTGTACGACTCCACCTGGAACGTCTTCTTCAAACTGAACTTTGCCAAGCTCTACGAAGGCATGTTGTACACCTCTTTGGGACCGCTGGACGTGGCGCTCGGCGAGATCCTGCTGGCGCTGATGCGAGGAGCGCTCTACGCCACCGGCTTCACCGCGGTGATGGGGGCGATGGGGTTGATCACCTCGCCCTGGGCGCTGTTGATGATCCCCGCAGCCGTGGTGGTGGCCTTCGGCTTCGCTTCCTTCGGCATGGCGATCACCAGCTACATGAAAACGTTCCAGCAGATGGACTGGATCAACTTCATCATGCTCCCGATGTTCCTGTTCTCTGCGACTTTCTATCCGCTCAGCGTCTACCCGGAGCCGATCCAGTGGCTGATCCAGGCATTCCCGCTCTGGCACGGCGTGGAACTGCTGCGCCAGCTCAGCGTCGGCGCCTTCACCGCCGCCACCTGGATCCACGTGGCGTACTTCCTGGTCATGATCGTGCTCGGGCTGATCCTGACCACTGGCAGGCTGCGCAAGCTCTTCCTGAACTGACCGCGGACCGACGTGCGGCGGGCGGGCTGCCGCCTTTGTCCTTGCCACACCCTTGCTGCCCATCAATGATGGAGACACCGTCCAAAGGCCCGAACCAAGTAAGGAGCTGGCACATGATCGGCACGTGGCAGGCACTGGTCATCGATTGTCCGGACAGCGATGTACTGGCCACCTTTTACGAGGAGCTGCTGGGCATGATCCGGGTCCAACAGGACGACGACGGCTGGATCAGCATCGGGGATTCCCCGGACCGGCCGGCCATCGCCTTCCAGCAGGTCCGGGATTTCGAGCCACCCCAGTGGCCGGGACAGGAGCATCCCCAGCAGATGCATGTTGACGTCAGGGTCCGGGACCTGGACATCGCCGAAGGACTGGTACTCCAGCTGGGAGCCACGAGCATGGACTCGGGCACCGAGACCTTCAGGGTGTACCTGGACCCGGCCGGGCACCCGTTCTGCCTGGTGCAGTGGTAGCGCGCTGAGCCGTGGGCGGACACGGCGCACGCAGGCGCGCGGATTTGAGAGAATAGGCCCATGCGATCAATTGGTCCCGAGTCTTCCGTTTCATCCACCGCCCGCCAGCTGCCGTTCAAGGCCGGCAACATCAGTCTGGCAGTGCTGGTGCTTGTCTTCCTGGTCGCGGTGATCTTTGCCGCCAATGAGAACGACGTCATCGGCTGGATCGTCGTCGCGGTGTCGCTGGCATGGCTGGCCCTGGCCGCCTTCGTGGTGTTCAGCGTCCGCGGTGCCACCCGCAAGGCGAAGGAGAAGCTGGCCAACGTGCAGGCCGAATATGCCGGGCGGGTCAACCCCGCTCCCGGCGGCGGTACCGCCCTCGTCGAGGAAGAAATCTCCAGGGCGAATGCCGTGCGGGACGAAAAGCTGGACCACAGCTTCAAGATCATCCAGGTGCAGGCCAAGGTGATCCGCGACTACCGCGGCAAAGACGAGGGCATGGTTGACCGGGCGCTGGAAACGGTGGAGATCACGGCCCACAACGGCCGCGGCATGATCCGCAAGGAAGACGGCGGCGGAACGGTCAGCGGCACAGTTGTTGGCTGAACTGAAGGGTTGGGTAAGGTAGTCGGGTGACTTTGGCAACCGTTTCCACCGCACCGACCACCTCCCGCGACGCCGCCGGCGGACTGATCCAGGCAGGCAAGACACTGCGGATTGCCAGCGTCAACGTCAATGGCATCCGCGCCGCCTACAAGCGCGGGATGGCCGACTGGCTGGCCGTCCGGGACGTGGACATCCTCTGCCTGCAGGAGGTGCGCGCACCGGACGCGGTAGTACGTGAGCTGCTGGGCAGCGACTGGCACATTCTGCATGCCGAAGCCGAGGCCAAGGGCCGCGCCGGTGTCGCCATTGCCTCCCGCGTGGAGCCCACTGCCACCCGCAGCCACATCGGCGATGAGTACTTTCTCTCCGCCGGCCGCTGGGTGGAGGCCGACTTTGCGGTGGACGGCATCGACGGCGAAAAGACCCTGACGGTGGTGAGCGCCTACGTCCATTCCGGCGAGGTGGACACCCCCAAGCAGGTGGACAAGTACCGTTTCCTGGACGCCATGTGCCACCGCCTGCCGCAGCTGAAGGCCGAGCGGGACTACGCGCTGGTCGTCGGCGACCTGAACGTGGGCCACACCGAGCTGGACATCAAGAACTGGAAGGGCAACGTCAAGCGTGCCGGCTTCCTGCCCGAGGAACGGGCCTACTTCGACCGCTTCTTCGGCGAGGAGATCGGTTGGCGCGATGTGCACCGGTCGCTGGCCGGGGATGTCAGCGGTCCCTACACCTGGTGGTCCTGGCGCGGCCAGGCCTTCGACAACGACTCCGGCTGGCGCATCGATTACCAGGTGGCCACCCCGTCGCTGGCCGATCTCGCGACGACCGCCGCCGTCGACCGTGCCGCCACCTACGACGCCCGATTCTCCGACCACGCACCGCTGGTCGTCGACTACCAGTTCTAGGAAGCATCCCGATGAGCACAGGAACCACAGAACCGACAGACACCGCCGTGCGGGCCGCCGGGCAGGCGGGCCGGCCGCAGGCCGAGCGTCCGCGGCTGCTCTCCGGCATGCAGCCGTCCGCCGACTCCCTGCACCTGGGCAACTACCTGGGGGCACTCGTGAATTGGGTCAAGCTGCAGGACGAGTACGAAACCTTCTACTTCATCCCCGACCTGCACGCCATCACCGTTGACTACGATCCGAAGGATCTCGCCCACCGCACCAGGGTCACCTGCGCGCAGTACATCGCCGGCGGCATCGACGTCGACCGCACCGCGCTCTTCGTCCAGTCCCACGTGCCGGAGCACGCCGAGCTGGCCTGGGTCCTGAACTGCGTGACAGGCTTCGGCGAGGCCTCCCGGATGACCCAGTTCAAGGACAAGACGCAGAAGAACGGTACCGACGCCGCGACCGTGGGGCTGTTCGCCTACCCGGTGCTGATGGCCGCGGACATCCTGCTGTACCGCCCCTACGGCGTGCCCGTCGGCGAGGACCAGCGCCAGCACCTGGAACTGGCGCGGAACCTCGCCCAGCGGTTCAACCACCGGTTCGGGGAAACTTTCGTGGTGCCCGAAGCGGTGATCCCCAAGGAGGGGGCGAAGATCTACGATCTCCAGCACCCCACAGCGAAAATGTCCAAGTCGGCCGAGTCGACCGCCGGCCTGATCAACATACTCGACAACCCGAAGCAGGCCGCCAAGAAGATCAAGTCTGCCGTCACCGACGACGGTACGGAAATCCGCTTCGACCGCGAGGCCAAGCCGGGCATCTCCAATCTGCTCACCATCTACTCCACGCTGTCGGGCAAGACCGTCGGGCAGCTTGAGCAGGAGTACCAGGGCAAGATGTACGGTCACCTGAAGGTCGATCTGGCCGAGGTGGTCGTCGAAACGCTCGCCCCGGTGCAGGCGCGGGCCCAGGAGCTGCTGGACGATCCGGCCGAACTGGACCGGCTGCTGGCGCGCGGGGCCCACAGGGCCCGTTCAATCGCATCGGCTACACTCGCTGATGTGTACTCCAAGGTAGGTTTCCTGCCCGCCGGAGGCGGGCGCTAGCCATGCGCCAGCAGGACCAGGACAGCATCGCCCGTGTGGAACACGACGGCGGTGCTGGCCGCGGTGCCCGGACGGCGGTCGGTTGCGTCGGCGTGGTTATCGGGGTCCCGGAGCCGATGGCCAGTGAGCTGCAGGGCTGGCGGGCCTCGTTCGGAGACCCGCTGGCCTCGGTGATACCGCCGCACATCACCCTGGTCACCACCACTCCGGTGCTCGACTGGGACGAGGCCGTCCAGCACGTCCGGGCCGTGGCCAGTTCGCAGTCCCCGTTCACCCTCTCCCTGCGCGGCACGGGCAGTTTCCGCCCCGTTTCGCCCGTGGTCTACCTGAGCATCGACGAGGGCTTCGACGAGTGCGTCGCGCTGCACCAAAAACTCCAGTCCGGGCCGCTGGAACGCGACCTCGAGTTCGGCTTCCACCCGCACGTGACCGTGGCGCACGACGTCAGCGAAGCCAGCATGGACTCGGCCGAAAGCAAGCTCGCTGATTATGACGCCGCATTCCGGGTCAGTAGCATGGGGCTCTACGAGCACGACGAGACTGGTGTGTGGATACTACGGGAAGAGTTGACCTTTGGCGCCGGACCAGCAGGAGCAGGCTGAGGCAACGCCGGATCCGCTGGAACGGCAGCAACTGCTGCTCGCCGCCGTAAGGCAGCGGCGGGAAGCAGGCCGTGCCAAGCGCGAAGAAGGCACACTGCAAAGCGTCCTGGCCGCGGCCAAGTACAGGCTGGCAACGCTCAACTCCCGGCGCCTGATGCGGGTCATGAATCTCTACGCCCTGAGGCACGGGTCGTTGCTGGCGGCCGGGTGTGCCTACAAGATGTTCTTCTCCGTGGCCGCGATGCTGGTGGCCGGTTTCTCCATCCTTGGCCTGGTGGTTTCCGGCAACCGCGACCTGCAGATGGCCATCATCCGGGTGGTGAACGACTTCATCCCGGGACTAATTGACACCGGAGACGGGGGCCTGGCCACACCCCAAGAGCTCTTCTCCCGCAGCGAGGCATTCGGGGTCAGCCTGATCATCTCTACCGTAGTCATGATCTGGACCTCGTTGGGCTGGATCGCCGGGCTGCGGACGGGGATGCGCGGCATCTTCGACCTGCCCCCGCTGGATACGAACGTCGTCCTGGTCAAGCTCAAGGACACCGGCACGCTGCTGATCGTGGGCGTGGCCTTGATCGTGACGTCGCTCGTAGCGGCCGTAGCCAATACCGCGTTGGACCTGATCGTGGAATTGCTCCGTATCGAAGGCGATGCCGTGGTTCCGCTGACCCGGATTGCCGGCATCGTGGTCATGCTGTTGCTGGATACGGCGGTTGCCGTGGTCCTTTTCCGCGTGGCGTCAGGGATCCGGATGCCACGCCCGGTGATGCTCCAGTCCGCCTTGCTAGCCGGCGTCGGCAGTACGGTCCTCAGGTACTTCTCCTCGACGCTCCTGGGCAACGCGGGCAGCAACCCGTTGCTGGCTTCTTACGCCGTCATCCTGGGTCTGTTCGTGTGGTTCTACCTGCTGAGCCAGGTCTACCTGATCGCCACCGCCTGGGGAGCGGTCGGCACGGCGGACGCGCTGGCCCGGCAGGCGGCCGGGGGAGGCCGGTC
>NZ_JBNHGF010000144.1:0-6438 GCF_059091005.1 Arthrobacter sp. Y3223164 | reverse complement strand
GCTCCCGCGGGCGCGGTGCCGCGGGCCTTGACGGCGCGGTCCTCCCGGGTGCCGCCCACCAGTTGGCCGGCGGCATCGGCTTCCTTCTCCACCTCTTCGGCTTCGGCGGCAGCTTTGGCCAGGTCGGCCTCGGCCGCGGCATCCTCGCTGATGCTCGCCTGCCCCAGGGTTGGCTCGGCCAGCTCCACCTCGTCCGCGCTGATGTGCAGGCTGGGGTCGGGTACCTCGGGGCTCTCGGGGCGCTCCAGCGGAGGCCTCCCGTCGTCGTCAGGCCGCTTGTCCTGTTCGCTCATGGGGAAACTTGCCTTCCGTGCGTGTTGTCTTCCGGGAGAACGGGAGAACCGGTCCACGATGACTTTAGCCAACATTCCCGCGTTGCTGCACGATTTAGTCCTTTCGGGAGCCGGGAGGGGCCCCTCGCGGCCACTGTTCGCCTGCCACGAGCGGTCGTGAAAACCATGTACCCTATAGGTACGACAGAATTGATCAATTATTCCGGGACCTCGTGCGCCAGTCGTGCGACCACTTCCGGATCGACGTACAAAGGGGGTCACGCCATGGGGCGCGGCCGTCAGAAGGCAAAAGCAACCAGGCAGGCCCGGGACATGAAGTATTTCAGCCCGGCCACTGACCTGACTGCACTCCAGCGCGAACTCGGCGCTGCGAAACGCCATAACTCCGACACGTTTTCCGAGGAGCCATATGAGCCGGACTACTCGGACTACGTGGACAAGTACGCAGATCAGTACGACGACGACGAAGACCACGGCAGCCGCAACGTAGGCTAGCCGGCTTCGGTCGTTTCTTCCCGGACGGGATCACGCACCAGCCTCACCCTCCTGCACCCTCTCGGGGTCTGCTAGCGGGGGCGCATGGCGTGCGCGGAAGTGCCTGCCCGGACTCCCGAACTCAGGTGCCGGACTGCTGCGGTTCCGGGGCGTCCGCCAGGGGCCACACCTCGATCACCCGGCGATGCCTCGGGTCTCCGTCAGGACGCATGTCCACCAGGGCCGCCTGGCCCACATGGACGGTGTCGCCGGCGTGGAGGCGGCCTTCCGCCTGATGGCTGACGTGCGGCCGGAAATGCCGGCGGGTATGGTGCGGACTCAGCACATGGGAATTCTCGCCGAGTGCGTCCAGCACGCCTTCGTGCAGCAACTGCAACCGTGGTTCCGGCTGTACCAACGAGACGGGGACGGAACCGTTCCGGCCGAAAAAGTCGTCGGCGCCGATGCGCACGTCAAACCCCTGTCGTCCGGCGAGAGCCCGGCCGACGCGCCAACCGACGGCCTCGGCCGGCTCCCGGGTATCGAAGCGGGCCAGCGTGATGTGCAGCGGCCACCGGCTGCGCGGGAACGCGTAGCCGGCGCTCACCGGTCTGACGAACGCCACCACCACGTACGCACCCATCCGTCCAGTGTGCCACCCGGACCGGCCGGCCGGTATGCCGGACAAAACCGCCCCCGGACCGTCGCGTTCGCGGTGCAGGGGCGGTCCGGTGTCCGGGCGGGCCTAGGCGTAGGAGTTCACCAGGTGGACGGCACCGCCGTCGACGCCCTTGGCGCCCTGGACATAATCGATGCCGGCCAGGGACGGGTCGGCGGGACCGACCTGGCCCATCACCCAGGCTGGCACGCCGCGCTCATTCAGGCGCTGCAGGGCGGCATCGGCACCGGCGCGGTCCACAATGGCAACCATGCCGACGCCGAGGTTCAGGGTCCGTTCCAGGTCGGCCTGCGGGACGTTGCCCAGTTCGCCGATGAGCTTGAAGATGGCCGGCAGCTCCCAGGTGGAACGGTCCACGGTGGCCATGAGTCCCTGCGGCAGCACGCGCGCGAGGTTCGCGGCCAGGCCGCCGCCGGTGACATGGCTGAAGCCGTGGACACCGGCTGCTTCGTAGCGTGCCAGATCCAGGCAGTCCGCCGCGTAGACGCGGGTGGGCTCCAGGAGTTCCTCGCCCAGTGTCCGGCCGAACTCGCTGACCTGCCGGTCCAGCGCCCAGCCGGCATGGTTGATCACCCTGCGGACCAGGGAATACCCGTTGGAATGGAGGCCCGAGGAGGCCATGCCGATGACGACGTCCCCGTCCTTGACCCGCTCCGGGCCCAGCAGGTCGTCGGCCTCGACCAGGCCGGTGGCGGCGCCGGCAACGTCGTATTCGTGTTCGCCCAGCAGGCCGGGGTGCTCGGCGGTCTCCCCGCCCACCAGCGCGGTCCCGGCCACCTCGCAGGCGGCGGCGATGCCGCGCACGATGTCGGCGATCCGCTCCGGGACCACCTTGCCGCAGGCGATGTAGTCGGTCATGAACAGCGGTTCCGCCCCGACCACCACGATGTCGTCCACCACCATGCCGACCAGGTCGAAGCCGATAGTGTCGTGGATATCCATGGCCTGGGCGATGGCGACCTTGGTGCCCACTCCGTCGGTGGAGGTGGCCAGCAGGGGCTTGCGGTACTTCAGCAGTGCCGAAACGTCGTACAAGCCGGCGAAACCGCCGACCCCGCCGATGACGTTGGCGTTGTGAGTGGCCTTGATGGCCCCCTTCATCAGCTCGACGGCCTTGTCGCCGGCCTCTACGTCGACGCCGGCGCTGGCGTAGGTGATCTGGCCCTGTTCGGGGGAGGTCATACTCGCTCTTTCTTGTCGTCGGCGGTCAGGAGCTTCTCCAGGTCCGAATCAGGCCCGGGGTCGCACGAGCCGTGTTCCTGGTCCGCCTCGCCGCGTTCCAGCAGGTTCTTGCCCAGGCGGTCGGCGGTGGGCAGTTCGATCGGATACTCGCCCGTGAAGCACGCGGTGCACAGCCGCTCGCGGGGCTGTTCGGTCGCCTCGATCATGCCCTCTTCGGAGATGTAGCCCAGGCTGTCGGCGCCGAGCGACGCCCTGACATCTTCGACGCCGATGCCGTTCGCGATCAGCTCGGCCCGGCTGGCGAAGTCGATGCCGTAGAAGCACGGCCACTTGATGGGCGGAGACGAGATGCGCACATGCACCTCGGCCGCACCGGCTTCACGGAGCATCCGGACCAGGGCCCGCTGGGTGTTGCCGCGGACGATCGAATCGTCAATCACCACCAGCCGTTTGCCCTGCACCACCGACCGCAGCGGGTTCAGCTTCAACCGGATGCCGAGCTTGCGGATGGTCTGGCTGGGCTGGATGAAGGTCCGGCCCACGTAGGCGTTCTTGACCAGTCCCTGGCCGTAGGGGATGCCCGAGGCCTCGGCATAGCCGATGGCGGCCGGGGTCCCGGATTCCGGCGTCGGAATCACCAGGTCGGCCTCGGCCGGGTGTTCCTTGGCCAGCTTCCGGCCCATCTCCACGCGGGCAGCGTGGATGCTGCGGCCGTTGATGGACGTGTCCGGGCGGGCCAGGTAGACGTATTCGAAGACGCAGCCGGCAGGCTTTTTCTCGGCGAAGTGCTGGGAGCGCAGGCCGTTCTCGTCGATGGCGATGAATTCGCCGGGCTCGACTTCGCGGACGAAGGATGCGCCCACGATGTCCAGCGCAGCGGTCTCGGAGGCGACCACCCAGCCGCGCTCCAGCCGGCCCAGCACCAGCGGGCGCACCCCGGCCGGGTCGCGGGCGGCGTACAGCGTGCCTTCGTCCATGAAGGTGAAGCAGAAGGCGCCGCGCAGCTTGGGCAGCAGCTCCAGCGAGCGTTCCTCAAGGGTCTGGCCCTCCTCGCCGGCCATGAGCGCGGTGACCAGCGCGGTGTCCGTGGTGTTGCCCTGGGCCAGCTCGCCGCGGTCGGGCTTGCCGAACTTCTCCAGCACCTTCTCGTACAGCTCTGCGGAGTTGGTCAGGTTGCCGTTGTGGGCCAGCGCGACGGTGCCGGTGGCGGTGGCGCCCAGCGTCGGTTGCGCATTCGCCCACGTGGAGCCGCCGGTAGTGGAGTAGCGGCAATGGCCGACGGCGATGTGGCCGCTCAGCGTGTTGAGGGTGGTCTCGTCGAAGACCTGGGACACCAGGCCCATGTCTTTGTAGACATTGATGCGTTTGCCGTCGCTGGTGGCAATACCGGCGGACTCCTGTCCGCGGTGCTGCAGGGCGTACAGGCCGTAGTAGGTAAGTTTTGCTACTTCTTCGCCGGGTGCCCAGACGCCGAAAACGCCACAGGCGTCCTGGGGTCCCTTTTCGCCGGGAAGAAGTTCATGGGAGAGTTTTCCGTCACCGCGTGCCACCCGCCCATTCTCTCATGCGCCCGGCGCGCGGCCGCACTGGGGTGACGGGGATTACGGGGGCCTGCCGGCAGGTTACGCCTGGCGTTCGCCTTCGGTTCCGCCCCCGGTTTCGCCCCCGGTTGCGCCCTCGGTTCCGGCCCCGGCTTCGCGGTCCCGTTCGCGGGTGACGGCGGTGCTCCCGTCCCGATCACGGGGCGTCGCAGGGAGGTCGGCGGAGCCCGGATCCGCAGCCGGGTCCGCGGAGTCTTCCTGCCCGGGTTCGGCAACTGCCGTCAGGTGCTTCGCGCGTTTGACGCTGGCCCGGTCGATGAGCAGGAACAGCAACGATCCAACCAGGATGCCCGCCAGGCCGAACAGCACGGCCAAGAAGGCAAAAACGGTGCCGCGGGTGAACTCCGCGTTCTCCGGCCCGGTGTAGGCAGACACGGCGGCCAGCACGACGCCCAGCACGGCCCAGACGGCGATGAAGGGCGCATACTTCGGCGCCCGGCGAACGGTGACGTCGCGGCGCTCCGGCTCGATGGGTCTGCGGTCGCGAGCCGGTTCTTGCTCAGAAGTCATACGTTCCAGCCTACCGGGCGAAGAGCGGCAGCCTGTCCGCCAGTTCGGCCCGCAGCCCGGAGGCAGCGACCCTGCCCTCGGCGACGGCGGTGTCCCACCCGAGCGCCCCCGTCACCAGGGCAAGCCAGGTAGCGGGGTCGGTTTCCACCACGTTCGGCGGTGTGCCCCGGGTGTGCTTGGGGCCTTCGATGCACTGGGCGACGCCGAACGGCGGCACCCGCACCTCCACGCTGTTGCCGGGCGCACGCTCGGCCAGTTCCTCCAACGCGTACCGTACCGCCGTGGCAGTGGTCTGACGGTCCGTGGCCCCGCCGCGCCACGCACCCACGGCGGCGTCGCCCTCCCGAGCCGGGATCCGGCGTCGTACTCCCATCGATTCAGGTCCTTCCGGGGCTCAGTCCAGCAGCGCTACCATGGGCGGCGCCAACCGCAGCCTGCCGACCGGCTGGCCGCCGCCGAGGACGGGCTTGACCACGTCCTCCAGCACCGGGCCCACCTTCTCCACGTCGACGGCGCCGCAGGCGGCCAGCAGTGTCAGCGCGATCAGGGAACCGGCGCGGCCGCTGCCGTCCAGGATTTTCACCGCCACCGAGACGCCATTGGGGGTGGCCATCACCATCACGCCCTCGGCGCCGGACTTGGCAAAGACCCCCAGCTGCTCCATCACCACGGTGTTTTCCTGGCCCCAGCCGTGCACCGCCCACGGGTAGTCCAGCATGGCGGTGGCGATGGTGGCGGCGCGGGCATCGGCGTTCTTGTCCGCCGGAGCCTTCGCCAGCTTCCCGACGGCCCGGGCCAGGCCGGTCAACGACAGCGCGGGCGCCGGGGCGCCGCAGCCGTCGACGGCGATGTGCTCGATCTTTTCTTCGGCGTACTCCTCGATGACCTCCATCACGCGGCGCTGGAGGGGGTGGTTCGGTTCCAGGTAGGTGTGGGTATTCCAGCCGTTCTCCACGCAGGCCCAGAGGAAGGCGGCGTGCTTGCCGGAGCAGTTGAAGGACAGCCGCTGCTGGCCGCGTTCGGTGCGGACCAGCCAGCCGCGCGCCTGCTCGTCCTGCGGCCAGGCCGGCGGGCAGCGAAGATCGGCGTCGGTCAGGCCGGCGGCCTTGAGCATGCCCTCCACCACGTCCATGTGCTCGAGCGACCCCACATGGCTGGCGCAGGCCAGGGCCACCTGGTCGCCGCGCAGCGGGACGCCGGACTGCATGGCGGCCAGGGCCTGGAACGGCTTGAGCGTTGAGCGCGGGAAGATCGGTGCGCTGATGTCGCCGAGTTCGGTCACCACGGTGCCGTCGGCGGCCATGACCACCGCGGAGCCCAGATGGCGGGACTCGATGAAACCGTTGCGTTCGACGACGGCCAGTTCCACGGCGTCCGCGGCTTTGAATGTCTCGGGCATGGACCCAGTTTAGGGGCCGGTGCAACAACTTCGAGGCTCCGCCCCGCGACCAGTAGGCTAGTTCCTTGTGAAGGTACTTGTGATCGGCCCCGGCGGCCGCGAGCACGCAATAATCCGTTCCCTGCTGGCCGATCCCTTTGTCACCGAGGTGCATGCCGCCCCCGGCAACGCCGGCATCGCGCAGATCGTGCCCACGCACCAGGTGGATGCGGGCGACCCAGCGGCGGTGACCGAGCTGGCCCGGCGGCTGGAGTCCGACCTGGTGGTGGTGGGCCCCGAGGCCCCGCTGGCCGCCGGAGT
>NZ_JBNHGF010000143.1:0-6438 GCF_059091005.1 Arthrobacter sp. Y3223164 | reverse complement strand
GGCGCGCGGGTGCCGCCGCTTCCGCGTCCTTCGGTAACCGGCCACCGCCAGGCCTGCCAGTCCGCCGGCCATCACACGGGCGCGTCCCGAACGCCAGTTCCCGCTGACTTTGTTCGACGGCGGATCCGGGGCGAAAACAGTCCCCGCCGATGGCGCGACGCCCTGTCCCCGAAGTGCCAGGGTGTCCATGAGCGGCCCCGATACGCGGTCGTGCAGGCCCGGGAACCAGCGCTGGAACGGAATGAATCCGTGCTGGAGCCGGCCCACCACCACCTGGCGGCGGGGCTTTGAGGCCATCCGGGCGATGACACTGGCCACCCGGTACGGGCTGACGACCGGAGGGAGGGGGTGGATGCTGCGGCCGGTGTAGTTGGCCGCGTGCTGGAAGATCGGAGTGTCGACGGTGGCGGGCAGGACGGTGCAAACGTGGATGTCCTTCTCGTCGAGCAGTTCCTGTCGCAGCGCGTTGGCCAGCCCCAGCAGCCCGGCATTGCCGGCCACATACGCGGACACGTAGGGCGTGCTGATCTTGGAGTAGACCGAGCCGACGAGGATCAGGACTCCACGCCGCTGCCGTCGGAATTGCGGCAGCACGGCCCGAATGCTGTCGGCCTGGCTTAGCAGGTTCGTCTCGACTATCTTCCGGAACACGTCGGCCGGTGTTTGTTCGAACGTGCCGTAGCCATAAACGGACGCAGCCCCGATCCACACGTCGATCCGCCCGAACCGGTCCAGCGCAGCTTGAACCAGCCTCTCGGAGCCGCCCTCATCCGTGATGTCGGTGGGCACCGCGATGGCCTGTGCCCCCAGCCTTGAGCACTCGGTTGCCGCCTCGTCGAGGCTGGAGGCGCTGCGCGCCGCCAGCACCAGGGCAGCTCCGCGCTTGGCAAGGATCCGGGCTGTCGCCCTGCCGATTCCGCTGGAGGCTCCGGTGATCACGGTGACCGGGCCGGTGGTCTGATCGGTGGACCGGCCGGTTGCCCGGCTACGGGGTGATTGCTCTGCCAATGCTTCTCCTCGCCTGGCCCTCTGGCGGACGTGGCATCAGCGTAGACCGCTACCCCGGGCCTGGCTAGGCGGCGGAGGGGGCAACCACGGCCGCCGGGCTTTCCAGCACTCTGCCGGGCCGGGACCGCCGGCCGGCAGGAGTTGCCGCACCTGGCTATATCCGCAGCATAGGCAGCGGATTATCCGCAGGAAAGGCAGCCGAATTCGGCTGAGACTGGCTGCGGGGGCTTAACTAGTAAGCAAGCTTATTGTAGAGTGTTTTGATCAGGGTCCATATCGAACGGCGTCGGGGCACGCACCTGCCAAGGCGTCAGAGGGGAAGATCGCCATGGCAAGAGAAGGCAACGTCCAGGCCCGAAGCACCGGACGGACCCCGCTCCAGACGGCGGCAATGGTCTTCGGTGCCGTTTTTCTGTTGATCGGGCTCTTGGGCTTCATTCCGGGAATCACCTCAAACTATGACCAGATGTCATTCGCGGGACACCAGTCCGAAGCCATGCTGATGGGCGTGTTCCAAGTTTCGATTCTGCACAACATCGTCCACCTCCTGTACGGCGTGGCAGCATTCGCGCTCGCGAGGACTGTGTCCGGTGCCCGGAACTTCATGATCTGGGGCGGCGCGGTCTATCTGGTCCTCTGGCTGTACGGCCTGTTTATTGACCAGCAGAGCGCAGCCAACTTCGTGCCGCTGAACACCGCAGACAACTGGCTGCATTTCGTCCTGGGCGTGGTCATGATCGCCCTGGGCCTGCTGCTCGACCGCCGGCGGGACACCAGCGCGCGCGGAACCGCTGCCGGCCGGGCCTGAAGCGGCCGAATCCCGTAGTAGTCCGCCAGGCCCGAATCCCGTAGTCCGCTAGGCCTGCCGGGCAGGGGCGAACGCGCCGCCGGCAGCAATTGCTCCGGCGGCGCTATCTGCTGCCCCTCCGCGTCGTGCTGCCCATTCGGCTGGCGCTGCCCATTCGGACAGTTCCAGTTGGCTGCGGTATTCCACCGGTCGTCCGCTGATCGGGTCGGTGAAGGAGATGCCGCGGGCCAGTAATTGCAGGGGACGCTCGAAGTCGTCAGGAGCCTGGTCCAGCAGCACCGGGTAGAACGGGTCGTGCAGGATCCCGATGCCCAGTGACGCCAGGTGCACGCGCAGCTGGTGGGTCTTCCCGGTATGCGGTTCCAGTTTGTAGCGGCCCAGCCGTCCGCGCTGTTCCAGCAACTCGATCCGGGTCTCCGCGTTGGGCTCTCCCTCGACGACCTCGGCCAGCAGGTAGGTGCGGGACTTGACCATGCGGTTCCGCACCGTGTGCGGGAACTGCAGCCGCGGATCCACCGGTGCGATGGCCTCATATTCCTTCTGCACCAAGCGTTTCTCGAAGAGCACCTGGTACTTGCCGCGGGTGGCGGGATTAGTGGAGAAGAGCAGCACTCCGGCGGTGAGGCGGTCCAGCCGGTGCATGGGAATCAGATCCGGGATATCCAGTTGACGGCGCAGCCGGACCAGCGCCGACTCCTGGATGAAGGTGCCGCCGGGGGTGGTCGGAAGGAAATGGGGCTTGTCCACCACCAGGATGTTCGCGTTCTGGTGGAGAATGCTGATCTCCACGGGCAGCCGCTTCTCCCGCGGCAAGGTCCGGTAGTACCAAATGAACGTGTGGGCATCCAGCGGGGTGGTCCGGTCCAGCACGGCTCCGCCTTCGCCGACGATCTCGCCGCGGTCGAAGCGGTCCCTGATACCGTCGGGATCCACATGGCCCCACCGGTGCAGCATGTAGTCCAGCGCCGTTTCCCACGGTCCCTCCCCGGGGAGGCGCAGGCGGGTGGCGTTGACGCCGTCACGCACCGGTAGCGGGGATTCCATCACCCATCAAGGGTACCGGGTGGCACCACACGCAACCGCAATGCTCAGGGACAGCCGGTGACCCGGTAGAGTTTTGCTTCGCCTTCGGAGTCCACCAGCTCGAACCCGTTGGCCTCGGTCAGCTCCTGCAGGCCCGGCACCGAGGTCCTCTCGCCGGGGTGCACCGAGTGGTCTCCGAAGTCGAGCACGAACTGCACGTTCTGGGCCTCGACGGCGGCGCACACCGCCGGATCCGTCTTCATCTGATCCAGCTTGTCCATGATGAGCTTGCCGTCCACCCGCGGCGACGTAACTCCCGACGGGACCAGCGCGGGACGCCCGGTGTAGGCGTAGGACAGCGAGGCGCCGGTGAGCGGGTTGCCGGCGATGACCGCGTCTTCCGGTACGTGGGCGGGAATCCGCTTGATCAACGCGAGCTCGTCCGCGGTGAGCAGGTGGGAGCTGTCCGTGAACCGGTACTTGGCGGCGGCCTCGGAAATGCCCCGCTGCACGGCAAACAGCGGCACCACTGCCAAACTGGCGACCACCAGCAGGCCTGTGGCGGCCGGCCGGAACCACGACGGCTGCTTCTTCTCGCGACGAACCAGCGTGGCCCGGAAGAAGGAGCGCGCCGTCCCGGCCAGTGCGACGCCGCCGATGGCTGCGATCAGCAGTCCGGCCACCGGAAGCATGGCGCTGATGCGGAAGAAGTCGTTGTACCAGATACCGGTCACCCACCAGCGCAGGCCCGGCATCTGGTGCCAGTTGCCGATCACGTAGAGGGCAGCCGCGATAGCGTACATTGCCAGCGCGAAGCGGTTTTTGCGGAGATTGAAGACGACCGCGGCGCCCACGATCGTCAGGACGGTCGCGAGGATGGAGATGGGGCGCTCGAGCGGCGAATGCAGCACCACGTCGGCCAGGGCCTCGGCGGCACTGCCCAGGTTGTCCCAGTTGGTGCTGCTGCTGCGGGCGGGCCGGAGCGTCATCCAGAGCGCGGCCAGCACCACCAGATAGGCGACGGTGCCCGCCAGGGCGCGCCGCCGTCGTCGTTGTTCTCCGGAGCGCAGCGCCGGGTGGGCGGCCGCGAAGACCGGCGGCACCGAGAGCGCCAGCAGTCCCATGATGGTGGCGGGATGGGACAACGCCATGCCCGGCAACAGTCCAACCAGCAGCAGCACGTTGCCTTCCGTTGACACACGCGTGTGCACGCCCACCCGGAGCAGTTGCAGCACCACCCCCAGCGCGGCCGGAAGCATGGCGATGGAGAGCATGAACGGATAGACGACGCCGAACTCCAGCAGCAGGTAGGGGAAGCTGCTGTAGGCGAGCGAGAGCACCGCGGCGACCAGCAGCGGCATGGTGCGTTCACCGGTGATCCGGCTGACCAGGAACAGGCAGCCGCTGCTCCAGATTCCGGTGATCAGCACCAGGTTGGTGATGTTGATGGCGGCCGCGGGCTGCAGCCCCGCGGTGATCATCACGAGGGAGACCACGTCGTGCCAACCCGCCGGGTAGAAGGTACCCCGGTCCGTGGTGCCCAGATAGCCCAGCGTCAGCGAGGAGGCGTTGCCCGAGTCGGAGATGTAGCGCAGCGCGTTGAGGTGGAAGATGTTGTCGTGCGACTGCGCGATGTTGTCCGGGGCGCCGAAGATCCAGAGCATGGCGGCCGCCAGCGGCACGGCCGACACCGCCCAGGCCAGCACGACCGACCGCCAGGGGGCCGGCCGGTCCGGGGTTTCGGGATCGCGGTGCAGGCGGTGGCCAACGCTGCGGCGGAGCAGCCAGAGCAGGACGGCCACGACCACGGTCACGGCCAGAAGTTGCGGCCAGGCCCAATCCAGCCCGACCAGGCGGCCAAGCTCGGCGGCGACCACGATGGCGGTGACGCCGAACGGGCCGGCCAGTGCGACCAGGGACAACCGGCGCAGGCCGAGCACTGCACCCCAGAGCAGGCCGGGTCCGAAGACGAGGACGATGGCCAACAGCGCGGCCGGAATCGTCTGCAGCCAGCTCATGGGCCCCCTTCGTCGGTCATCGTCACCATATTACGGTTTGTGCCGCCCGGCCGCCGTCGGAGCAGGCCACGGGGGCCTGTGGCAGGCGGAGGGCGGCCCCCTGCACCGGGGGCGGAGGGGGTGTGTCGGGCGAACGCCCCGCGCGTCAGGGAGCCAGCGGTTGGCAGTGCGGGCAGAAGTAGACGTCGCGCTGGTCGGCGTCGGTATTGCCTTGCTGGTCGTGGACAACCGGGGTGCCGCAGCGGCCGCACGGCCGGCCGGCCCGCCCGTAGACCCAGAACGATTCGCGGCGGGCGGGCGACGCGGTGGTGCTGCGGCTGCCGCGATCCTTGTTGACCTCCAGCAGTTGCTTGGACTTCAACACCATGGCAGGGAGATCCGGCACCTGGCCCACCGGGGTGGACGGGTGCACCCGGGCAATGAAACAGACCTCGCAGCGGTAGACGTTGCCGATCCCGGCGAGGTTGCGCTGGTCCAGCAGGGCCAGCCCGATCGGGCGGTCCGGTTCCTGCCGCAGCCGCCGCAGCGCCTCCGCCTCGTCCCAGTCCGGCCCAAGCAGGTCGGGACCGAGATGCCCCACCAGCGTGTCTTCCTTGGTCCGCGGCACCACGTCCAGCGCGGCCAGCGCGAAGCCAACCGCCGTCGTCGCGCCGGTGGAGAGGATGAGGCGGGCCTGGAAGGCGGGTTTGCGCCAGCGCTCGCCGGGTTGGTAGATCTGCCAGCTGCCGTCCATGCCCAGATGCGAGTGCACCGTCAGCGGGCCGATCCGCATCAGCAGGTGCTTGCCGCGGGAGCGGACTTCGTCCACGGTCTGCCCGGACAGGTCCAGCGTGGCATAGCGCGGCACGCGGAAGTCGCTGCCGGTGAGCTCTTGCCCGGCCAGCGCCGCATGCAAGCGCCGGGCGGCACGCCAGATGGTGTCCCCTTCAGGCACGGAACCTCAATCCCCGTGGGGTGGAATAGAAGCCGGCATCCATCAGCGCATGGGCCAGCGGCGTGTCCAGGATGCCGGCCCCATTGACCTTTTCCACGGCCATCTTGTCCGCGGCACCGCGACGGATCACCTGCACCAGGGCCCGGGCACACAACGCCAGCGCCTCCTCGTCCTCGGTGAAGGCCAGCAGCGTCTTGCCGCCACGTTCCGCGTAGAGGGCAAGCTCTCCGTCCACCAGGACCACCAGCGCGCCCGCCTTGCGGCCGGGCCGGTGGCCGGAGTCCTGCGGGGGCCAGGGCAGGGCGGCCCCATAGGGGTTGGCCGGATCGGTCGCAGCTAGGGCCACGGCCGACGGCGCCTGCTCACCCAGCTGCGCATCGCGGCTGAAGGAGCGCAGCCGGTCAACGGTGGGGGAGACCGCGAACTGGGCCGCCCCGAGGTGTTCGATGAAGTAACCGCGGCGGCAGCGGCCGGTTTCCTCCAGTTTGCCCAGCACCTTGTACATCAGCCCGAACCCGCCCGGGATCGACTCGGCGGCCACCGAGCCGCGGGTGACCACGCCGTAGCGGTCCAACAGCAGTTCGGCGGTGGCATGTGCGCGCACGGTGGGGTCGGTCTCCGGCGCCGGCAGCAGCGACCAGCGCCCC
>NZ_JBNHGF010000142.1:0-6467 GCF_059091005.1 Arthrobacter sp. Y3223164 | reverse complement strand
GGCCGTCTCCCGGGCTCTGGCGCCGGGGGCCTACGTGCCGGAGGCGGCTGCCGGCCAGGAGCTGGTGCAGTACCTGGCCCGGCTGGCCGGCAGCGAGTACGCCGTGATCGACGGCGAGGGCCGCGTCACCGGGGTGCTCCAGCAAAGCACGGTGGTCCGCGCCATCACCGGCAAGGCCGGCAGGCTCTGATCCCGCCGGTCGGCGCCGGGAACCCGGCCGCCGGCCGGAATACAATCGACGAACCGGCCCGGCACACACCGCCGCGGCCGCACACACAACGACCGGAAGTGATCCCACGCATGAGCTCCACCACCAGCGCGCACGGCGCCGACCAGCGACGCGGGCCGTTCCGGCCCGGGGAACGGGTCCAGCTCACGGACGAAAAGGGCCGGATGAACACCATCACCCTGACGCCCGGTGGCGCGTTCCATACGCACAAGGGCTTCCTGCCGCATGACGAGGTGATCGGACGGCAAGAGGGCACGGTCGTGGCAAACACGGTGGGCCACCGGTACCAGGCCCTGCGCCCGCTGCTTTCGGACTTCGTGCTCTCCATGCCGCGCGGCGCCGCCGTGGTCTACCCCAAGGACGCCGCCCAGATCGTGACCATGGCGGACATCTTCCCGGGCGCCCGGGTGGTGGAGGCCGGGGTCGGTTCGGGTGCCCTGAGCATATCGCTGCTGCGCGCCGTGGGCGACGGCGGACGGCTGCACTCGTTCGAGCGGCGCGAGGAATTTGCCGACGTTGCCCGCGGCAACGTGGAAACGTTCTTCGGCGGACCGCACCCCGCCTGGCAGATCTCGCTGGGAGATTTCCAGGACGAAGTCGTCAAAGCCGAGGAACCCGGCAGCGTGGACCGGGTGGTGCTGGACATGCTGGCGCCGTGGGAGTGCCTGGACGCGGTGGCGACGGTGCTGGCGCCCGGCGGCGTCTGGATCAGCTACGTCGCGACCGTTACGCAATTGTCACGTACTGCCGAGGCGATCCGGGCCGACGGCCGGTTCACCGAGCCCGACGGCTGGGAGTCGATGGTCCGCGGCTGGCACCTGGAGGGCCTGGCCGTCCGGCCCGACCACCGCATGGTGGCGCACACCGGTTTCCTGCTCACGGCCCGCCGGCTGGCCGGCGGCGAGACGGGCCTGACGCCCAAGCGTCGTCCGTCCAAGACCGGCTTCGCCGCCGAGGACGTGCAGGCGTGGACCGGCGACGAGGACGATTGGAATGCCGAGGCACTGGGGGAGCGGACCGTGTCCGACCGCCGGCTGCGCCGCGCTGCCAAGGATGCCGCCTCCACCGTGCAGCGCGGAGCGTTCAAGGACATCAACCCCGAAACCGACTGAGGGCGGGACGCGGGCCGCTTCCGCGGGGGCATCGGAACAAGATGTCTCGGTTTGGCGTTTTCTTTCGTAGACAGGTGCAGCCGGCGCGGGGGCCGGTTAGTGTCTAGGGAAGGAACCGATCACGGAAGCAGGTCGCGGTGATGAACGACCAGAACCAGAACAACCAACCGGCACCGGCTGAACGGCAGGACGACCCGCGTGACGCGTTGACGGTCGCCCAGCGCCAGATCAACGTCCTGCGCGACAAACTCCGCCACCTGGACAAGCAGTTGGCCGCGGCCACCCAAAACAATTCCCGCCTCGTCTCCACGCTCGAGACCGCGAAGAGCGAGATTGTCCGGCTTAAGTCCGCCCTCGAACGCGACGGCGAAACCCCCTTCAGCTTCGCGACCATCACCCAGGTTAACAAGGCGCAACGGCCGCGGCCCGGCACGAGCAACGCTGCCGTGGTGCAGGAGAGCGTCGACATCGTGCAGTCCGGGCGCAAGCTGCGCGTCGCGGTCAGCCCCCTGGTAAAGATGGACCACCTCGCCCCCGGCCAGGAGGTCCTGCTCAACGAGTCGCTCACAGTGATCGCCGCGCTCGGCTTCGAGCGCTCCGGCGAACTGGTCACCATCAAGGAAATGCTCGACGGTGACCGCGTCCTGGTGGTCGGACGCGCCGACGAGGAACGGGTCGTCAAACTGTCCGGCGCCCTGCGGACCGAACGGCTCCGGGTCGGCGACGCCGTGTCCATCGACGCCCGCAGCGGTTACGCGCTGGAGAAGATTCCACGCAGCGAGGTGGAGAACCTCATCCTCGAGGAGGTGCCGGACATCTCCTACGAGGACATCGGCGGCCTGGGACCGCAGATCGACCAGATCCGCGACGCCGTCGAGCTTCCCTTCCTGCATCCCGACCTCTACCGCGAGCACGGCCTGAAGGCCCCCAAGGGCATCCTGCTCTATGGCCCTCCCGGCTGCGGCAAGACGCTGATCGCCAAGGCCGTGGCCAACTCGCTGGCCGCCAAGGCCATCGAGCGCAGCGGCACGGACACCCGCAGCTACTTCCTGAACATCAAGGGACCGGAACTGCTGGACAAGTACGTGGGCGAGACCGAGCGGCACATCCGGCTGATTTTCGCCCGGGCACGCGAGAAGGCATCCGACGGCAGCCCGGTGGTGGTCTTCTTCGACGAAATGGATTCGCTGTTCCGCACCCGCGGCACCGGCGTCTCGTCCGACGTCGAAACGACCATCGTGCCGCAGCTGCTGTCCGAGATCGACGGCGTCGAGAAGCTGGAGAACGTCATCGTCATCGGCGCCTCCAACCGCGAGGACATGATCGACCCGGCCATCCTGCGCCCCGGCCGGCTGGACGTGAAGATCAAGATCCACCGGCCGGACGCCGAGGCGGCCGCGGACATCTTCGCCAAGTACCTCACCACCAACCTCCCCATCCATGCCGAGGACCTCGCTGAGCACGGGCAGGACCGCAAGGCGACCATCGACGCGATGATCCAGCGCACGGTCGAGGAAATGTACTCCACCGACAAGTCGAACGAGTACCTGGAAGTCACCTACGCCAGCGGCGACACGGAAATGCTCTACTTCAAGGACTTCAATTCCGGCGCCGTCATCCAGAACGTGGTGGACCGGGCCAAGAAGAACGCCATCAAGGACCTGCTGACCAACCAGCAGAAGGGCCTGCGGATCGAGCATCTGCTCAGCGCCGTGGTGGACGAATTCCGCGAGCACGAGGACCTCCCCAACACCACCAATCCGGACGACTGGGCCCGGATTTCCGGCAAGAAGGGCGAACGGATCACCTACATCCGCACGATCGTGCAGGGCAAGGCCGGGCAGGAGGCCGGCAAGGCCATCGAAACGATGTCCAACACCGGGCAGTACCTGTGAGCGTCTATCGCGTGATGGGTTCGGAGACGGAGTATGGCATCCATGCTCCCGGCGAACCCCTGGCCAACTCCACGGTGCTCTCCTCGCAGGTGATCAACGCGTACGCGGCGACCATGCGGAAGGGCCTGGGGAACCTGGCCGGCACCCGGTGGGATTACACCGACGAGGAGCCGCTGCACGATGCCCGCGGATTCGACCTGTCGCGTGACCAGGCGGACCCTTCCCAGCTCACCGATGTCCCGCCGATCCTCGACGCCGAGCAGATAGCGCTGGCCGGCGGCCGCGCGGCCGGCAACGAGTTCTACACGGACGAATCCTCCGGCGTGCTCATGAACATGGTGCTCAGCAACGGGGCCCGGCTGTACGTGGACCACGCCCATCCGGAATATTCCTCGCCCGAGGTGACCAACCCGCTGGATGCGGTGCGCTGGGACAAGGCGGGCGATGCCGTCGTGCTCGCCGCGATGCGCAGGATCGCCGCCACGCCGGGATTCTCGCCGGTGAACCTGTACAAGAACAACACCGACAACAAGTCGGTCTCCTACGGCGCGCACGAGAACTACCTGATGCCGCGCAGCGTGCCGTTCAACCGGATTGTCACCGGCTTGATTCCGTTTTTCGTGTCCCGGCAGGTCGTGTGCGGTGCCGGGCGGGTGGGGCTGGGCAGCAACGGCCGCACCCCTGGCTACCAGGTCAGCCAGCGCGCGGACTTCTTCGAGGCCGAAGTGGGGTTGGAGACCACCATCCGGCGGCCCATCATCAACACCCGGGACGAACCGCACGCGATCGCGGACAAGTACCGGCGGCTGCACGTGATCATCGGCGACGCGAATCTGAGCGAGGTGTCGATTTTTTTGAAGATGGGCACCACCTCCGTCGTGCTGTCGATGATCGAACACGGCGAGGTACCGGACGTCCAGCTGGCCGACCCCGTGCAGGCGCTGCAGGCGATCAGCCACGACCCCTCCCTGCAGCAGAAGGTACCGCTCAAGGACGGCAGCATGGTCACCGGCCTGGACCTGCAGGAGATCTACCTGCAGGCAGCGGTGGAGCATTGCCGCCGGCACGGGACCGACAGCGGCCAGACCGCGGACGTGCTGCGGCGCTGGGCTGCGGTGCTGGACACGCTCCGCCGGGACCCGATGGACGCCGCCGACCAGCTGGATTGGGTGGCCAAGCTCAAACTGCTGCAGGCCTACCGGGACCGGGACGGCATGGAGTGGGGCGACCCGCGCCTGGGCCTCATCGACCTGCAATATGCCGACGTGCGGCCCGAGAAGGGCCTCTACCACCGCCTGGCCGCACGCGGCCGGATCCGCCGGTTGCTCTCGGACGCACAGATCGACGCCGCCGTGGGCGAGCCGCCCGAGGACACCAGGGCCTACTTCCGCGGGAAGTGCATTCAACACTTCCCCCGCGAGGTCGTCGGGGCCAGCTGGGACTCGGTGATTTTCGATCTTCCCGACCGGCGCCGGCTGCAGCGCATCCCCACCCGCGAGCCGTTGCGCGGCAACCGCGCACTGACCGGCAGGCTCTTCGAGGAAGCTTCGTCGGCAGAGGACTTCATCACGGCGTTGCTGGGCCCCGCGGACGAGCCCCACGTGGCAACATAAGCACTAGGACAGAGTCGATCGTCCCACCAGAAGGAGGCCATCATGGCAACCCAGGACCGCAAGAACGTGGACTCGCGCCGCGACGACGAAGAGTACGACGACGAGCCCACGCCCGAGCCTGCCGCCGCACCGGCCGCGCAGGCCGAGACCGAAGGCACGGATGATCTGCTGGACGAGATCGACGGCGTGCTGGAACAGAACGCGGAAGAATTCGTGCGCGGTTTCGTGCAGAAGGGCGGCCAGTAATTGATGGACATGCCGGCCGGCGGTCCGGGCTCGGTTTTCGCCCACATTTCCCATTCAGCCACCGCCTCCTTCAGCGAGTATCTGGCGCGCACCGCCCCGGATCTGCTGCCGGGCGCCCGGGGGGCCCAGCAGCTGCCGGCGGGGGCGGCACCGATGGTGCCCCACGGCACCACCATCGTGTCGATGACGTTCGCCGGCGGCGTGCTGATGGCCGGCGACCGGCGGGCAACCATGGGCAACCTGATTGCCAGCCGGCACATTGAAAAGGTCTTTCCGGCCGATTCCCATTCGCTGCTGGGCATCGCCGGCACCGCCGGCATCGCCCTGGACATCACGCGGCTCTTCCAGGTGGAACTCGAGCACTACGAGAAGATCGAAGGCACGCTGCTCAGCCTCGACGGCAAGGCCAACCGGTTGGGCGCGATGATCCGGTCGAATCTGCCCATGGCGATGCAGGGCCTCGCAGTCATTCCGCTCTTCGCCGGATTCGATGCCGAGCGGCGGGTTGGCCGGCTGTTCTCCTACGATGTCACGGGCGGACGCTATGAGGAGCAGGAGCATCACAGCGTGGGGTCCGGGTCGGTCTTTGCCCGCGGGGCGCTGAAGAAGCTCTGGCAGCCGAACCTGGAGGAGGCGGCAGCGGTCCGGGTGGCCGTCGAAGCCCTGTACGACGCCGCCGACGACGACTCGGCGACCGGGGGACCGGATGCCGTCCGGCAGGTGTGGCCAGTGATCTACACCGTCAACGCCGCCGGCGCCCGCCGGATCCCGGACCGGGAACTCGCCGCCACGTCCGAGGCCGTCATCGGAGCGCGGGCCGCGGCCGGACGGGAGGCCTGAGCATGACGCAACAGTTCTACGTCTCGCCCGAACAGCTGATGAAGGACCGGGCGGACTTCGCCCGGAAAGGCATCGCCCGGGGCCGTTCCGTGGTGGTGCTCAGCTGCTCCGAGGGAATCGCGCTGGTCGCCGAAAACCCCTCGCCGGCGCTGCACAAGATCGGGGAAATCTACGACCGGATCGCGTTCGCCGCGGTCGGCAAATACAACGAGTTCGAAAGCCTGCGCCAGGCCGGGGTCCGCTACGCCGACGTGCGCGGCTACTCCTACGACCGGGATGACGTCACCGGCCGCGGCCTCGCCAGCGTGTACGCGCAAAGCCTGGGCGCCGTGTTCACCGCCGACAGCAAGCCGTTCGAAGTGGAGCTTGCCGTCGCCGAGGTCGGCGATACGCCGGGCGACGACCGGCTGTTCCGGCTGACCTTCGACGGGTCCATCGCCGACGAGCGCGGCTTCGTGGTGATGGGTGGTTCGGCCGAGGCGGTGGGCGAGAGGCTGCGCGGCAACCCGGCCGCGGACCGGGACTTTCCCGG
>NZ_JBNHGF010000141.1:0-6516 GCF_059091005.1 Arthrobacter sp. Y3223164 | reverse complement strand
GCACCTGGACGGAGCCGTCGGTGAAGTCGGGCAGCGCCGCGGCCGGGCGTTCGTCCAGCAGTCCGCGTGCCGCGGCCTTCGCCGCCTCGACGTCCGGCTGGTCGAAGGGGTTGATGCCCAGCAGGCGGCCGGCCACCGCCGTGGCGTATTCCCACAGCAGCAGTTGGCTGCCCAGGCTCCCGCCGACGGCAACCTCGTCGGCTCCGACCGTCACCTCGTGATCGGGGGAGACCAGCCGGACCACCAGCACATCCTTGGCTCCCGAGACGGTCTCCGGGTCGCCGGCGTTGACCACCACCGGCAGCAGTCCGGTTCCCAGCTTGCCGGTGGACTCGGCGATCAACTGCTCGGCCCAGTCCGCGAAGCCGACGATTCCGGAACCGTCGTCGGCGATGGCTACCTTGTTGCGCAGCGGCTCCGTGCCGGCCAGCGCGGCGCCCAGAGCCAGGGCCATGTTGTCGGCGGAATCCTCGGAGAGCACCTCGGCGGCCTCTTCGGCGTCGTCGAGCAGCCTCTCGATGTCCACGCCGGCCAGTCCGGCAGGGACCAGCCCGAACGCGGTCAGCGCGGAGTACCGTCCTCCGACGTTGGGGTCGGCGTTGAACACCGCACGGTACCCGGCTTCCCGCGCCGCCTCATCCAGCGGGGAGCCGGGATCGGTGACCACGATGATGCGCGAGGCGGCGTCCAACCCGGCGTCGGCAAAAGCCTGCTCGAAGACACGGCGCTGCGAATCGGTTTCCAGCGTGGAACCGGACTTGGAGGACACGATGATGGCGCTGTCGGCCAGCCGTTCGGCCAGCGCGGCACCCACCTGCTGGGGATCCGTGCTGTCGAGCACGGTGAGCTCCACGCCGGCGGTATTGGCGATCACTTCGGGCGCCAGCGAGGAGCCGCCCATCCCGGCCAGCACAAATCGCGTCACGCCCTCGGCCGCAAGCTCCTTGCGCAGCTCCAGGATCTCCGGAACCAGCGGCCGGGACAGCGCCGCCGCATCGACCCAGCCCAGGCGGACGGCCGCCTCGGCTTCTGCCTCCGGGCCCCACAGGGTGTTGTCCTGCGTCGCGATGCGGGACGCGACGCGGTCCTCCACCAGGGTGCCGATATGACGGCGGACGGCGGCCAGTGCGGCTCCCGACGCTTCGAAAGCCAGCGAACTCATGACTGCCGGGCTCCGTGCACCGAGTCGAGGGCGTTCTGGACGGTCTCCCGCAACTGCTGCCAGCTGGCCACGAACTTCTCCAGGCCCTCCTCCTCGAGCAGCTCCACCACCTCGTTATAGGAAATTCCGGCCTGCGCGATGTCGTCGAGCACCTTGTTCGCTTCCGCGTAGGTGCCGGTGACCCGGTCTCCCTCGACCTTCCCGTGGTCGGCGAGGGCTTCCAGCGTCGGCTCCGGCATGGTGTTGACCACGTTCGGGGCCACCAGTTCGGTGACGTACAGGGTGTCCGGGTAGTCCGGGTTCTTCACGCCGGTGGAGGCCCACAGCGGCCGCTGCGGCCGGCCGCCGGCGGCGGCCAGCACCTGCCAGCGTTCGGTCGCGAACTGCTCCTCGTAGATCTGGTACGCCAGGCGGGCGTTGGCGACGCCGGCCTTGCCCTTCAACGCGGCCGCCTCCGCGGACCCGGCGGCGTCCAGGCGCTTGTCGATCTCGGTATCGACGCGGGAGACGAAGAACGAAGCCACCGAGTGGATGGTCGACAGGTCCTTGCCGTTTTCCTTGGCCTGCTCCAGGCCCAGCATGAAGGCGTTGATCACTTCGCGGTAGCGCTGCAGCGAGAAGATCAGCGTCACGTTGACGCTGATGCCGAGCGCGAGGGTCTCGGTGATGGCCTCCAGGCCTTCGCTGGTCGCCGGGATCTTGATGAAGGCATTGGTGCGGCCCACGGCCTTGTGCAGATGCTGCGCCTCGGCGGCCGTGCCGTGCGCGTCACGGGCCAGCCGCGGATCCACCTCAATCGACACGCGGCCGTCCACGCCCTCCGTATCGGCGGCGAGCGGGGAGAACAGGTCGCAGGCCTCGGCCACGTCGGACGTGGTGATGGCGAAGACCGCCGTATCCACGTCCGCGCCGTCGGCGGCCAGTTGCTGGACCTGCGCTTCGTAGCTGCGGCCGTCCTGCAGGGCGGCGGCGAAGATGGAGGGGTTGGTGGTGACGCCCACCACGTTCCGTTCGTCGATCAGGGCCTTCAGGGTCCCGGAATTGATCCGCTCCCGCGAAAGGTCGTCGAGCCAGATGGAAACGCCCGCGTCGGAGAGTGCCTGGGTATTCGGGTTGGACATTGCGTCCTCCTTAGGAATCGGTGGTCTGGGAGAGCGAGTCGCGGGCGGCCTCGACAACAGCCTCGGCCGTGAGTCCGAATTCGCGGAACAGGGTCTTGTAGTCGGCGGAGGCGCCGTAGTGCTCCAGGGACACGCTGCGGCCGGCGTCGCCGACCAGTCCGTCCCAGCACTGCGCGATGCCGGCTTCAACCGACACGCGGGCCTTGATGCCGGCCGGGAGTACGGACTCGCGGTAGGCGGGGTCCTGCCGGTTGAACCACTCGAGGCAGGGGACGGAGACCACGCGGGTGGCGATGCCGTCGGCCTGCAGCGTTTCGCGGGCCTGGACGGCCAGCTGCACCTCGGAACCGGTGGCGAGCAGGATCACCTGCGGCGTCGTGTCCGTGCCGCCGGACTGCGCCTCGGCCAACACGTAGGCGCCCTTTGCCACGTTCTCGGCGGAGGCGAAGCCGTTCTCGCCGCGCTCGTAGACGGGCAGGTTTTGTCGGGTGAGCACGATGCCGGCCGGGTTGCTGTGGTTCTCCAGCACGGCCTTCCAGGCCTGCGCCACCTCGTTGGCATCGGCCGGGCGGACGACGTCGAGGCCCGGAATGGCACGCAGGCTTGCCAGCTGCTCCACCGGCTGGTGGGTCGGTCCGTCTTCACCCAGCCCGATGGAATCGTGCGTCCACACATAGATGGAGGGAACGCCCATCAGGGCGCCCAGCCGGATGGCCGGCCGCTGGTAGTCGCTGAAGATCAGGAACGTGCCCGAGAAGGCGCGGGTGTTGGAGCTGAGCACAATGCCGTTCACGATGGAAGCGGCCGCATGCTCGCGGATGCCGAAGTGCAGCACCCTGCCGTACGGCCCGCCGGACCACATATCGGTCTGCCGCGACTCGGGAACGAACGACGGGGAGCCTTCGATCGTGGTGTTGTTGGACTCGGCCAGGTCCGCCGAACCGCCCCACAGCTCCGGCAGCACCGGGCCGATGGCGTTGAGCACCTTGCCGGAGGCGGCCCGGGTCGAGACGTCCTTGCCGGCCGGGAATTCGGGCAGCGCCGCCTCCCAGCCTTCCGGCAACTCGGACGCCTGCACACGGTCCAGCAGCGCGGCGTTCTCCGGGTTGGCCTCGCGCCACGTCTGGTAGCCGGTCTCCCAGTCCGCGCGGGCCTGCTTGCCGCGCGCGGCCACCTGCCGGGCGTGATCCAGGACCTCCGGCTCGACCGCGAAATGCTGCTCCGGATTGAAGCCGAGCACCTCCTTGACGGCGGCGACCTCCTCGGCACCCAGGGCGGAGCCGTGGATCTTGCCGGTGTTCTGCTTCTTGGGGGCGGGCCAGCCGATGATGGTGCGCAGCGAGATGATCGAGGGCCGGGAAGTCTCGGCCTTCGCGGCCTTCAAGGCCTCGAACAGGGCCGGGACGTCTTCGACGTATTCGCCGGTCTCGGTCCAGTCGACCCGCTGGGTGTGCCAGCCGTACGCCTCGTACCGCTTGAGCACGTCTTCGCTGAAGGCGATGTCGGTGTCGTCTTCGATCGAGATTTTGTTGTCGTCGTAGAGCACCACCAGGTTGCCCAGCTCCTGATGGCCGGCCAGGGAGGAGGCCTCAGACGTGACGCCCTCCTGCAGGTCGCCGTCGGACGCGATCACCCAGACCGTGTGGTCGAACGGGCTCTCGCCGGCGGCAGCATCGGCGTCGTACAAGCCGCGGGTGCGGCGCTGCGCATAGGCGAAGCCGACGGCGGAGGCGAGCCCCTGGCCCAGCGGGCCGGTGGTGATCTCGACACCCGGGGTGTGCTTGTACTCCGGGTGGCCCGGCGTGAGCGATCCCCAGGTCCGCAGCGCCTTCAGGTCCTCCAGTTCCAGGCCGTAGCCGGAGAGGAACAGCTGGATGTACAGCGTCAGCGAGGTGTGGCCGGGGGAGAGGACGAACCGGTCGCGGCCCACCCAGTGCGGATCGGTGGGGTCGTGGCGCATGAACTTCTGGAAGATCAGGTACGCGGCCGGGGCCAGGCTCATGGCGGTGCCGGGGTGGCCGTTGCCGACCTTCTCGACTGCATCCGCCGCGAGGACACGCACCGTGTCCACCGCCCGCTGGTCCAGCGATGTCCAGGACAATTCCTGATCTTCCATGTGTGGCACCGGGTGGGCCCCTTTCTGATCTACGTCTAAGCGGCAGCCGACGGTCCGGAAAACAGCCGTGGCCGCGGACCGATTGGGCCATTCGCCGTTGTTGCTGCCTCAAGCTTGTTGCGCCCATAACCGCGGATTGGCGCTCCTTCCCCACTCTATCCGTTGCGTCTGCAATGCGCAGGACGTGGTGCAGTGCCAGCAGTCACAGCGGTCACTGTTTGACGCCGGCGGCCGCCCCCGGCCCGCGCGGGTTTCGGCGGGGGCAGGCGACACCGGTTTCCACGGGCAGGAAACCGGTTTCTACGAGACATAGAAGGAGTATGATGTAGGTGCACCTTGGCCCGTCCTTAACGGCTGGGCGCTTTCGTGTGTCAGACGAACTCCAGCAGAACTGAGTGGTTTTTCCTTGAATATCCAGACCGTTCCGGACCAGGCGTTGGCCGTTCCGGCCAAGCCCGGCTTCTCGCGCAAGGCCAAGGCCTACCTGTCGCTCACGAAGCCCCGCGTGATGGAACTTCTGCTGGTGACCACCCTGCCCACCATGATCTTCGCCCAGGGCGGTTTCCCCGACCTCTGGCTGATGGCTGCCACGATGGTCGGCGGTGCCCTCGCCGCCGGTGCGGCCGGGTCCTTTAACTGCTACATCGACCGGGACATGGACAAGCTCATGCACCGGACCGAAAACCGCCCGCTCGTGACCGGGGAACTGACTCCGCGCGAGGCGCTGGTGTTCTCCTGGGTGCTCGCCGTGGTGGCCGTGGCGCTCCTCTGGTTCGGGGCGAATCCGCTGGCCGGCATGCTGGGCGTCGGCGCGATCTTCTTCTACGTCGTGATCTACACGCTGATCCTCAAGCGCCGCACCTCGCAGAACATCGTCTGGGGCGGCGCCGCCGGGTGCTTCCCCGTGCTCATCGCCTGGGCCGCGGTGACCAACACGGTGGCGTGGCCGGCGGTGATCCTGTTCATGGTCATCTTCCTGTGGACGCCTCCGCACTACTGGCCGCTGTCCATGAAATACAGCGACGACTACAACGCGGCCAACGTGCCGATGCTCGGCGCGATCGCCAGCGCACGGCAGGTCTCCGTGCAGGTTGTCCTCTATGCCTGGGCCACCCTGGTCTGCTCGCTGCTGCTGGCTCCGGTCGGCGGCGCCGGCTGGGTCTACACCATCGTGGCACTGCTCAGCGGTTCCTGGTTCGTCTACGAATCGCACCGGCTCTACGCGCTGACCAAGCGCGGAACCGAAAGCACCGCCGTCACGAACAAGAGCGCCATGCGCGTGTTCCATGGTTCCATCAGCTACCTCACGGTGCTGTTCCTGGCCCTGGCCCTGGATCCCTTTATCGGCGGTCCCGTCTTCGGTTAGGCGCAATGCGCCCGACGCCGGCCTGCTGCCTCCCGGCGGTGCGCCGGGGGCCCTGCTGCCCGTGCCGAGCCCTGCGGGGGCGGCCCTGCTGCCCTAAGATTGCGGCATGAATCCCTTCCGCGGCCTGATTGCCTATCCGGTGACCCCCTTCCATCACGACGGCGGCGTCAACCTTCCGGAGCTGATCCGCCATATCGCGGCCGTGAGCGAGGCGCCCGTCGACGCGATCACGGTGCTGGGCAGTTCGGGAAACTTCGCGTATCTGGACCGCGCGGAACGACGGGTCGTCGTCACGGCGGCGGTGGAGGCGGTTAAGGCGGTCCGGCCCGGGCTGCCGGTGTGCGTCGGCGTGAGCGCGGTGGGCACCCGTGAACTCCTGCAGAACATTGACGACGCCCACGGGGCCGGTGCCGACGGCCTCCTGGTTTCCACGGTGTCCTACTATCCACTGACGGACGAGGAAGTGGCGGCCCAGTGTGTTACGGCCGCCCGCCGGTCCGGCCTCCCCGTCTGCCTGTACAGCAATCCCCGCACCACGCAGTTCAGCTTCAGCCTGGAGCTCGTGGCCGAGCTGGCCGCGGAACCCAACATCGTGGCCGTGAAAGAATCGGCACCCTCCGCCGAAGTATTCCGCGGACGATATGAAGAACTCCGCGGCCTGCTCCCGGTCGAGGCCGGCGACTTCAGCCACGGCATGAGCGGCGACGCGCTGATCGCCGACGCCGGCTTCGCGGCCGATGCCTGGCACGAG
>NZ_JBNHGF010000140.1:0-6526 GCF_059091005.1 Arthrobacter sp. Y3223164 | reverse complement strand
GAGAGGCCGCTGCCGGATTCGGCAGCGGCCTCTCGCGTCGGCTGATCCGCCCGCGCTCAGCGGGCCCCTTTGGTGTTGAGCACCAGGTCAATCCGCACACACGTTCCCCCGCCGTCGCGCGGGGTCCATTCGATCCGGCCGCCTAATTCGCTGGTGACGAGGGTGCGGACAATCTGCAGGCCCAGGCCCTCCCGCCGCGGTTCCTCGGGCAGGCCCACGCCGTCGTCCTCGACCGAGACGGTCAGCAATTCGTCTTCGCCCCGCCGGCTCCGCCGGGCAGTCAACCGGACGGTGCCGTGCCGCCCGGCCAGCCCGTGCTCGACGGCGTTCGTGACCAGTTCATTGATCACCAGGGCCAGCGGGGTGGCGAACTCGCTGGGCAGTTCCCCGAACTCGCCGCTGCGCTCCGTGCGGACGGCCTGCGTGGGCGAGGCTACTTCCGCCGAGAGCCGGAACTGACGCCCGATCAGTTCGTCGAAGTCCACGTTCTGCGCCAAGCCCTGGGACAGCGTTTCGTGGACCAGCGCGATCGAGGCGACGCGGCGCATGGCCTGTTCCAGCCCCTGCTTTGCTTCGTCGCTGACCATCCGGCGCGACTGCATGCGCAGCAGCGCCGCGACCGTCTGGAGGTTGTTCTTCACGCGGTGGTGGATCTCCCGGATGGTGGCGTCCTTCGACACCAGCTCCATCTCCCGCCGGCGCAGCTCGGAGACGTCCCGGCACAGCACCAGGGCGCCGAAACGCTCCTGTTCGTTCCTCAGCGGTATGGCCCGGAGCGAGAGCGAGACGCCGCGGGATTCAATCTCCGTGCGCCAGGGCATCCGGCCGGTGACCACCAGCGGCAGGGTTTCGTCGACCATCCGCCGGTCCTTGAGCAGCGCCGTCGTCACCTCGGCCAGTGAGCGGCCCTCCAGGGACTCGACGTCGCCGAGGCGCCGGAATGCAGAAACCCCGTTGGGGCTGGCGTATTCCACCACCCCGTCGGCGTCCAGCCTGATCAGGCCGTCGCCGACCCGGGGCGCGCCGCGGCGCGACCCGGTCGGCGAGGCGAAGTCCGGCCACAGTCCCAGCGTTCCCATCTTCAAGAGGTCGTAGGCGCACTGCCGGTAGGTCAGCTCCAGCCGCGACGGCATTCTGGAGCTGGACAGGTCCATGTGCGACGTCACGACGGCGAGCGTCCGGCCGTTGCGGACCATGGGCACCGCCTCGACCCGCATGGCCATCTCGGTGGTCCAGTCCGCCTCCGACGACCGTTCGATCGCCTGCGACTGGCGTGCCTGGTCCACCAGCGACTTGAGGTCCGCACGGATCCGCTCCCCCACGAAGTCCCGGTGGAACACCGTGTGGGTGGTTGACGGGCGCACATGCGCCAGCGCCACGTAGCTCCCGTCCGGCGTCGGGAACCACAGGACCAGGTCGGCGAACGCCAGGTCGGCGATCAGCTGCCAGTCGCCCACCAGCAGGTGGAGCCACTCCGCGTCACCCGGACGAAAGTCCGCGTAGTCGCGGATGGGATCGGTGAAGATCGCCAAGCTATCGCCGCACTGTCGAACGCATCAGTCGCAGTGCCACGGACAGCGACGCCATGTCGTCCTGCTCGAGCCTGTTCACTTCCTCGAACATGTCCCGGGTGCGCTTGATGTTCTCCGCGTTGGCCCGTTCCCACTCGTCGAGCCTGGCCTCGGCCTGCTCCCCTGCCGGGGTGCTTTGCATGACCGCCACGGTGATGTCCGTGACCGTCGTGTACAGGTCGTCGCGCATGGCGGCACGGGCGAGCGACTGCCAGCGGTCCTCCCGCGGCAGCGCCGTGATCCGCTCGAGCAGGTTGTCGACGTCGAACCGGTCGTAGACCGCGTAGTAGACGCGTGCGACGGACTCGACCGGTTCGTCGATCTGCCCGGCGATGCGGGCGACGTCGAGCAAACCGAAGCTCTCGAACTGCTCGGCCCACTGTCGGGCGATCCCTGCGGGCAGCCCGCGTTCTTCGGCGGTTTCCAGCCATTCGTGCACGCGGACCAGGTCGTCGCCGCGCAGGTACTGGGCCAGGTTGTTGCGCAACGGGTCCATTTGGGGCTTGAACATCGCGACGCCTTCTGCGACCGGGGTTCCGCTGTCGACATGGTTGATATACCAGCGCACCGCACGGTCCAGCAGGCGGCGCATGTCCAGATGCACCATGCACCACAAATCCGTGGGGAAGCTGGCAGGCAACGCGTTCAACGCTTCCACGAGCTTGTCGAATTCGTAGATCTCGCGCAGCGCCACGAACGCCCGCGCCACGTCCGCCTCGGAGACGGACGTTTCCTCCATGACCCGGAAGGCGAAGGTGATGCCGCCCATGTTGATCATGTCATTGGCAACGACGGTGGCGATGATTTCCCGGCGCAGCGGGTGGCCCGCCATATCGTCGCCGAACCGCTCGACCAGCTGGTGCGGGAAATAACCGCGCAGCACGCCGTCGAAGTACGGGTCGTCGGCCAGGTTGCTCTCGGTCAGCGCATGGGTCAGCTCGATCTTCGAGTACGCCGCCAGCACGGACAGTTCCGGACAGGTCAGGCCCTGGCCGGCCGCGATCCGTTCGTGCAGCTCCTCGGTGGTCGGCAGCGCTTCGAGTTGCCGGTCCAGTTCGGCGTGGCTTTCCAGCCAGTCCATCAGGCGTTCGAAGCTCGGGCTCCACTCGATGATCCGCTGGCGGTCGTTGAGCAGCAGGACGTTCTGGTCGATGTTGTCCTGGATGACCAGGCGTCCGACTTCCTCGGTCATCGAATGCAGCAGGTCGGCCCGCTCCGCTACCGGCAGTTTCCCGGCGGCGACCATCTGGTCCACGAGGATCTTGATGTTGACCTCGTAGTCCGAGCAGTCCACGCCGGCGGAGTTGTCGATAGCATCGGTGTTGAGGATGATCCCCTTGCCGGCGGCTTCGATCCGGCCGCGCTGAGTCATCCCCAGGTTGCCGCCTTCGCCGATCACCTTGACCCGCAGGTCCGCGCCGTTGACGCGGATGGCGTCATTGGCCTTGTCGCCGACTTCGGCATTCGACTCGGTCGACGCCTTCACATAGGTGCCGATGCCGCCGTTGTACAGCAGGTCCACCGGCGCCTTCAGGATGGCCTGCAGCAGTTCGGGCGGACTCATGCTCGTGACCTGCGGATCGAGGCCGAGAACTTCCCGCACCTGCGCGGACAACGGGATCGACTTCACCGACCGCGGGTAGACCCCGCCGCCGGCGCTGATCAGCTTCTCGTCATAGTCCGCCCAAGAGGAACGGGGCAGCTCGAACAGGCGACGGCGCTCCTGGAAGGAGGCAGCGGCGTCGGGATCCGGGTCCAGGAAGATATGCCGGTGGTCGAAGGCCGCGACCAGCCGGATGTGCTCGGAAAGCAGCATCCCGTTCCCGAAGACGTCGCCGCTCATGTCCCCGACGCCGACGACGGTGAAGTCCTCGGTCTGGGTGTCGACGCCGAGTTCGCTGAAGTGCCGCTTGACCGACTCCCACGCGCCGCGGGCGGTAATGCCCATCGCCTTGTGGTCGTAGCCGACCGAGCCTCCGGACGCGAAGGCGTCGCCGAGCCAGTGGCCGTATTCCAGCGAGATGTCGTTGGCGATGTCGGAGAAGCTTGCGGTCCCCTTGTCCGCGGCGACGACCAGGTAGGTGTCGTCGCCGTCCAGCCGGACCACCCGCTCGGGCGGCACCACGTCCTGGCCGGTTGCGGACCGGACCAGGTTGTCGGTGATGTCCAGCAGGCCGCGGATGAAGGTGCGGTAGCTTTCCTGCCCCTCCGCCATCCAGGCCGCGCGGTCCACGGCGGGGTCGGGCAGCCGTTTGGCGAAGAAGCCGCCCTTGGCGCCGGTAGGCACGATGACCGCGTTCTTGACGGTCTGCGCCTTGACCAGTCCCAGGATTTCGGTGCGGAAGTCCTCCCGCCGGTCCGACCAGCGCAGTCCGCCGCGGGCCACGTCGCCGAAGCGAAGGTGGACGCCTTCCACCCGCGGCGAGTAGACCCAGATTTCGTATTTTGGCCGCGGGAACGGTGCACCCTCGATCCGCGAAGGGCTGAGTTTGAAGCTGAAGTAGGGCTTGTCCTGGAAGTAGTTGGTGCGAAGCGTCGCGTCGATCAGGTTGGCCAGCGAGCGCAGCACCCGGTCCGCGTCAAGGGTGGGCACGGCTTCGAGTCCCGCCGCGAGCTCGGAGCGGGCGGCCTCGACCGCCGCCTCGCGGTCGCCTTCCAGGTCCGGATCGAAGCTGGCGTTGAACACCGCCAGCAGGGCGCGGGCCACTGCCGGGTTGGCCAGCAGCGTGTCGGAGACGAAGGCGTAGGAGACCAGGTTGCCCAGCTGCCGCAGGTAGCGGGTGTACGCGCGCAGCACCGCAACCTGGCGCCAGCCGATGCCCTCGGCCAGGACCAGCCGGTCAAAGCCGTCCGACTCGCTGCGTCCGGTGACGGCAGCGCCGAAGGCTTCCTCGAGCAGGTCGCCGGTGGCGATCGGGTCGACGCCCGCCGGATACCGGAGGCCGAAGTCGTACAGGAAGTAGTCTTCGCCGTCCGCCGTGTTGATCTCGAACGGGCGCTCGTCCAGTACCTCCAGCCCGGTGTTCTGCAGCACGGGCATGATGTTGCTCAGCGACCGGGCCTCCGGCAGGTACAGCTTCAGCCGGGCGTCGGCGGCGAGGACGTCGGCGCTGTCCTCGGGAACGTAGACGTGCAGCACCGGGGCCGCGCCGGGGTCGCCTCCCTCGTAGTTGCGGAAACGGGCGATGTCCTCGAGCGCGTCTTCCACCTCGTAGTCCACCCGGTAGCTGGGCGGGAACGCGTCCTTCCAGTTCGCCGAGAGGCGGGCAGCCTCCTCGCCGTCGAAATTGGCGCGCAGCACCTCTTCGATGCCCTCCGACCAGGACCGGGACGCCTGGGCAAGCCGGCGCTCAAGGTCGGCCGTGTCGACCTTCGGCACCGTGGAGGCACGCTTGAGGCGGATGCGGAAGAACAGCCTGGCCAGGGCGGATTCGGACATCCGCGCCTCGTAGTCGATGCTCTGCGGGTCGAAGGTGTTGCGCAGCTCCTGCTCGATCCGCAGCCGGACGGCGGTCGTGTAGCGGTCGCGCGGCAGGAACACCAGGGCCGACACGAACCTGCCGTAGGCGTCGGTGCGCAGGAACAGCCGGGTCCGGCGCCGCTCCTGCAGCCGCAGGATGCCCATCGCGGTCGCGGCCAGCTCCTCGACGTCCATCTGGAACAACTCGTCCCGCGGGTACGTTTCGAGGATCGACAGCAGGTCCTTGCCGGAGTGCGAATCGGCCGGGAAGCCGCTGTGCTGCAGCACTGCCGCGACCTTTTCCCGGGCAATCGGGACGCTCTTCACCGAACGGTTGTAGGCGCTGGTGGCGAAGAGGCCGATAAAGCGGCGCTCGCCGTCGACGTTGCCCTGCGCATCGAAGCTCTTCACGCCGATGTAGTCCAGGTATGCCGCGCGGTGCACCGTGGACCGCGAGTTCGCCTTGGTAATCACCAGCGCGCGTTTTTCCCGGGCGCGGGCACGGCCCTCTTCGGTGAGGTGCTGGACCCGCTTCGTGTCGCCGATGTGGCGCATCATGCCCAGGCCGCTGTCCTCGCGGACCAGGAGCACGTCTTCCCCGTCCTGGGTGACGAGATCGTATTCGCGGTAGCCCAGGAAGGTGAAATTCCCGTCGTCGAGCCACTCAAGCAGCTCCTTGGCCTCCTGCAGGTCGGGAATCTCCTCCGCTCCCACGACCGCATCCAGCGACGCCGCAACCTGCCGCACCTGCCGGCGCATGGCCGGCCAGTCCTCGACCGACGCCCGGACATCCGCCAGGACGCTCTTGAGGCCGGACATCAGCTCGGCGGCCTTGTCCGGCTCGATCCGCCCGGTCTCCACAGCCATCCAGGATTCGATCCGCAAAACCTGGTCGCCGCCGGTCTCAAAGGATCCCAGCTGCGGCAGTGCCGCCGTGTCGCCGCTGGAGACTCCGGCGGCGGCCGGCACCTGTTCCACGCCGGTGAGGTCGTGGCTGTCCCGGGCCCGGGTGGCTACAAAGGTGGGGTGCGTGATCATCCGGATGGCAATGCCGTGGCGCAGCAGCTCCGCGGTCACCGAATCGACCAGGAACGGCATGTCATCGGTGACGATCATGACGACGCTGGCCTCGGGTTCGTCCCGGATGGCGATCACGGGCTGCGCCGGCGGCCGGTGAACCGCCAGCTCCCGGTGCGCCAGCGCGCGGGCGCGGAGCACATCCGGACTGTAGCTCGCGGCATCCTCCGCGGCCAGGTGCTCATAGTATTTAGCGATGAATTCCTCATCGCCGGTAGCTGAGCTGGACAGATCCGCCATGCTGGATCCAGTCGACATGTAAAACGCCTCCGATAGGTGTGTCCCAACCGCGCCGTTGCGGTCCTTCGGCAAGCCTAACGCGGCGCGTTCAAAACTTCACTTTGAGCGGGCACGACGGCGGATTCCCCGCCTGGGCGGCGCCGGCCGGCTTCCGGCCAGCCCGGCGATGGCGTGCCGC